>NZ_CP098478.1:3631104-3933697 GCF_023702675.1 Acinetobacter sp. C26M | reverse complement strand
GTGCATCCCCTATATATCCATTTTTTAAATTCAAAAATAAAAAACCGTCACCCCTCATCTTTCAAAGGGGCCGCCATTCTAACCAAGTTATCCACATCTGTCAGGACAATTTATGGGACTTTTGCTGAAAAAGACAGCATCCGTTTATAAATTTAAATTCAAAACTGCATGTGCATAACTTTTTGCACAAACTGTGGATAGTTTTAAGATCAAAGTTATCCACAAACTATAAAATTGATAAAAACATGCTTATCCACAACATAACATCATGTTTATTCATAAAAAAACATCACTTTCCACAGAATTAATCCACCCTAATAAGAATAAATTTAAATTTTAAAATTTGAATTTACTTATAGGGTTTACTTAAATTGTGGATAACTGAGCATATCGAAATTTAAATTCAAAATCCAAGAATTAAATTTAAATCAGAAGTTGAATTGTTGATAAGCTTGTTTGTAAGCTGTGAATATAGACGAATACTGATATTATTTAAATAGATAGCTTGTGTATATTTTTTGTTTTCAATAAAAGCCTATAACGGTGAGCAGCTTTATTGCTTCAAAACAGAACAAACAAAATGTAAAGTTTTTGATTTTTCATTGACAGCGTAAACATTGCGCAATAAAATCGCGGACCTTTATAGAAAGATCATTTTGGAGTTTCGAAATGAAACGTACTTTCCAACCATCTGAATTAAAGCGTAAACGCGTTCATGGTTTCCGCGCTCGTATGGCTACTAAAGCAGGTCGTCAAGTTTTAGCTCGTCGTCGTGCAAAAGGTCGTCATAGCTTAACTGTTTAATACTGTTAAGCTGACCAGACTTGGGTGATGACACTTTACAGTTTCGGCACTGAATCTCGTATTCGTTGTGCCGCTGATTATAAAAGTGTATTTGATGGTGCGCTTTTTAAAGTGCATCAGCCCCATTTCCTTTTTTTAGCAAAATTAACCGAACAGCCGAAAAGCCGTTTGGGTATTGTCGTTGCTAAAAAAAAGGTGCGTCGTGCACATGAACGAAATCGAATAAAACGTCTTGCTCGGGAGAGCTTTCGTTTACATCAAGCGCAATTTAATGCTGATATCGATATTGTGGTGATGCCTAAAGTAGGTATAGAAGCAATCGCAAATCAAGAATTACATCAACAATTAGATTTTGCTTGGCAAAAATTACAACGCTTAGCAAAGAAGCATTCCAAAGTCGTTGTGACATCCCTCCAAAATTAGAGATCTCCAATGGTACGTTTACTGCATTGGTTGATAAGATGTTACCAAATCGCAATTAGTCCATTATTGGGTCCTCGTTGTCGCTATATTCCCACTTGTTCGCAATATGCAATCGAAGCGTTGCAGACACATGGCGCGGTCAAAGGTGTATGGCTATCGACTAAGCGAATTTGCCGTTGTCATCCTTGGGGTGGATCAGGCTATGATCCTGTGCCTCGTAAAGCACTTCGTTTTATTTCGTTTCATCAAATAGATTCTCAAATGCATCACGTTGCTGTACCCTTTCGTGATCGTTTATTCAAGCAAAATCTCTCTAACCATTTGGGATTATAGATATGCAACAATGGGCCAGATTTGCAATTCTTGGAGCCATGTTTGTTACCGCATATTTGCTTATTTTGGCTTGGCAAAAAGATTATGGTCATGCTGCACCAGCACCGCAACAACAAGCGGCTGCTGTGACTGCACATGAAGTATCTGCAGATTTGCCAAATGCTCAAAATGCAACAGCGGCTTCAGACGTGCCACAAGCAAATGTGACTGCATCACAAGCCACAGAACATAATACATCTGTGAGTCAGCAACTGATTTCAGTACAAACTGATCTTTATCATCTTTGGATCAATCCAAAAGGTGGTGATATCGTCCGTATTGAATTGTTAAGCCATGATGAAAGCAAAGACAGTGATAAACCGTTTGTCATGCTGGAAAGTGATGCGAAACGTACCTACGTCGCTCAATCTGGTTTAATTGGTTTAAATGGACCGGATAGCAGCCGTGGCGGTCGTCCAATGTATGATGTTGAAAAAACAGCATATACCTTGGCAGATGCGAAAAGCGTTGCGTCGAAAGATGGTAAAACACAGCAAGTGTTGACTGTGCCGTTGGTATTTAAAACACCTGAAGGTGTGGAAGTGATCAAATCGTTCACCTTCACGCAAGGCGATTATCCAATTACCGTTAAACACCAAGTCGTTAACCGTAGTCAGCAAAACTGGCAAGGTCAAATGTTTGGTCAGTTAAAGCGTGATAATTCGGATGACCCAGGCAAGTCTTCTCAAGGTATTTTCACCTTGGGAACCTATCTTGGTGGTGCTTGGGGTACACCAGAAGCACATTATAACAAGTTGAAGTTCGCCAATTTTAATGATGAAAAATTAAATGTTGAAGCCAAAGGCGGCTGGGTTGCCATGGTTCAGCATTATTTTGTGAGCGCATGGATTCCTGGGAACTTAAAACTCACTCAGGCCGATGGTCAGCCATATAATGCAAAATTAGAGTCACGTCAGTCTACGGACGGCATGAACATCATGGGCTTCACCTCTCCAGTGATCAATGTACCTGCAGGTACGTCAATGGAAGTGGATGCTAAACTGTATTCAGGTCCAAAAATCCAATCTGAACTCAAAGACTTAGCTGCTGGTTTAAACCAAACTGTGGATTATGGTTGGTTATGGCCAATTGCTAAATTATTGTTCTTGGGCTTGCAATTTTTCCATAACATTATCGGTAACTGGGGCTGGTCAATTATCTTATTGACGATCTTAGTGAAGTTGATTTTATGGCCACTTTCTTCAAAAAGTTATCGTTCGATGGCGAAAATGCGTGTGATTGCACCAGAAATGCAACGCATGAAAGAAGAATTTGGCGAAGACCGCATGCGTTTCTCTCAAGAAATGATGGCACTTTATAAGCGTGAACAAGTTAACCCATTGTCTGGTTGCTTGCCATTGCTATTACAAATGCCAATTTTCTTAGCGTTGTACTGGGTATTGATGGAATCTGTTGAACTCCGTCACGCACCATGGTTAGGCTGGATTCAAGACTTATCCGCGATGGATCCATGGTTCATCCTGCCGTTGATCATGGGTGTGACTATGTTTGTTCAGCAAATGTTGAACCCACAACCGACAGATCCAATGCAGGCAAAAGTATTCCGTATCATGCCAATCATGTTTACGGTATTCATGTTGTTCTTCCCAGCAGGCTTAGTACTTTACTGGATCGTCAACAACAGTATTACCATTTTGCAACAATGGTTTATTAACAAAGGTGTCGAAAAAGACCGTCTCAACAAGGTTGAGCCGAGCGCTTAAGTTCGAACTTTTACTGAATAAATCCGCTTAAGATGGTAATCTTAGGCGGATTTTTCTTTGGCTGTATTTAGGGTTCTCAATTCCATAACCCGCTCGTTTTAGGTGAATTTAACATGCAACATCAAACCACTATTGCTGCGATTGCTACCCCATTAGGTCGTGGTGGTGTGGGGGTGATTCGACTCTCTGGACCGAAAGCCTATGCAATAGCGGAGCAACTGACCCAGAAAAAACTTCCTGCTGCACGCATGGCTGGTTTTCGTCAGTTTTGTGATGCTGATGGCTGTGTGATGGATGAAGGCATTGTATTATGTTTTCCAAATCCTCACTCGTTTACTGGTGAAGATGTGGTGGAATTACAGGGACATGGTGGTCCAGTCATTCAAAATGCTTTGCTGGCACGCTTACTTGATTTAGGCGCTACTGCTGCAAAAGCGGGTGAATTTTCCATGCGTGCTTTTGAAAATGGCAAAATGGATCTGGTTCAGGCCGAAGCGATTGCTGATTTGATTGATGCGACATCACAAGCTGCTGCTCGTTCGGCAGTTCGTTCTTTACAAGGTGCTTTTTCCACCAAGATTAATACCGTTTTAGAAAAGTTGATTCACTTACGTCTGCATGTTGAAGCCGCGATTGATTTCCCAGAAGAAGAAATTGATTTTCTTGCCGATGGTAAGATTTTAGCCTTATTGGATGATGTACAAGACTCCGTTCAAGCTGTACAGCAATCTGCACGTCAGGGGCAGTTGTTACGTGAAGGTTTGCAGGTGGTGATTGCTGGTAAACCGAATGCGGGTAAATCCAGTTTGTTAAATGCATTGGCGGGGCATGAGCGTGCCATTGTGACCGATATTGCCGGTACTACTCGTGATGTGTTGCATGAAAAGATCAGCCTCAATGGCTTGCCGATCACCTTAACTGATACCGCTGGTTTGCGTGAAACTGGGGATATCGTGGAGCAAGAAGGGATTCGTCGTGCGATCAAGGAAATTGAACAGGCAGATTTATTGCTGTTGGTCTATGACTTAAATCAAGGTGATGAACCTTTGCAATTGGCACATGAATATTTTGCAGAGCATCTTGAGCCAAAACGTTTGTTATTGATTGGCAATAAATGCGATTTAACGGGTCAAGATGCTACGTTAAGCTATTATCAGGGCTTCCGTCATATCAGTGTTTCTGCAAAACAGGATATGGGGGTTCAAGCGCTCATAGAGGCGATTACAGCGCATGCTGGCTTCCAGCCTGAAGAAGATACCTTTATTGCCCGAACGCGTCATTTAGACGCAATGAAGCGCACTCAGCGCTATCTAGCAGAAGCACGTGAGCAACTCGTTGTGTTTAATGCAGGTGAACTGGTGGCCGAGTCATTGCGCTTGGCGCAGAATGCATTGGGTGAAATCACGGGGGATTTTAGTGCTGATGATCTTCTAGGTAAAATTTTTGGTTCGTTCTGTATTGGCAAGTAATTTAGTATTTAAGCCATTTTAATAGTTATAAAATAAAAGCATTAATTTATAATAAATTAGTGCTTTTATTTTTTCTCATTTATTTTATTACGATCTTTTAATTTTTTGTTAAAATATTAGGATTTGAAAATTTATTATTAAATAATCTATGTCATATATATTAAATAGCCTTGTTTGTATTGTTGTTTTTCTAGGAGTATCAACTTCCTCTTATGCAGTAACAGAAGTCTACAAGTGTGAAGAAAAAGGCTCAATTATATTTCAATCAAGGCCCTGTAAGGGGACAGGCCAAACAGTAGCAGGTAAACTGCAAGATGAACGAGAGGCAAAAGAGAAAAGACTTACTGAACTTCGCGCAAAAGAAGATAGATCACAGGAAAAGTTAAAGCAGCAACCGAATAAAGAAATGACATTTACAAAAGCGGTTAAAAAAATTAAAAATAAAATTTTCCGTTCTTGGGATGATTTTAAGGATAGATTTACAATTGATTCTTAATATTAAGTTTATATAATTGGGCTTAGACGAGTTATCTTTGTTTAAGCCCCAATATATTAAGTTTCTTGCTCTTCCTCTGCTTTTTGTTCTTGTACCACATTTAATGAAGTCATCATTACAACGGGTGCACCTTCTTGACGGGTACTTTTTAGCTTGATCTGTAAACGTAATTCATTCACAGAATCGGCATTGCGTAGTGCTTCATCATAGCTAATCGCACCTTCGTTATAGAGCTCAAATAAAGCTTGGTCGAAGGTTTGCATGCCCAGTTCACGCGATTTGCTCATAAGCTCTTTCAGTGCATGGAACTGGCCTTTGAGAATATTGTCTGCAATTAATGGGGTATTTAGCAAAATTTCAATTGCGGCACGACGTCCTTTACCATCTTGGGTGCGTACCAAACGCTGCGAAATAATCCCTTTCATATTGGATGAAAGATCCATCAGTAACTGATTGCGACGCTCTTCTGGGAAAAAGTTAATAATTCGATCCAAGGCTTGGTTGGCATTGTTGGCGTGTAATGTGCCTAAACATAAATGCCCTGTTTCCGCAAAGGCAATCGCGTGTTCCATGGTTTCAGTATCACGGATTTCACCAATCAGAATCACATCAGGCGCCTGACGTAGCGTGTTTTTCAAGGCATGTTGCCATGAATGGCAATCAACCCCCACTTCACGATGGGTAATCATCGATTTTTTATGTTTATGCACATATTCCACTGGATCTTCAACGGTAATGATATGCCCTGCTGAGTTTTCATTACGATGGTCAATCATGGCAGCTAATGAGGTCGATTTACCTGAACCCGTTCCTCCAACAACCAAAACCAAGCCACGCTTTTCCATAATCACATTTTTTAATGATTCTGGTAGTTTTAATTTTTGAAAGGTTGGAATTTCGGAGGTAATGGTCCGAATAACCATGCCAATTTGCAGCTGTTGTTTAAATACATTGACCCGAAAACGGGAAACATTGGGCACATTAATCGCAAAATTGCATTCCCATTCTGTTTCAAATTCTTGGCGTTGTTTTTCATTCATTAAACTATAGGCAAATAGCTTAGTTTTGTCTGCGGTTAAGGTTTGTTGCCCTAAAGGTCGCATTAGGCCTTGTAGCTTAATGCTTGGTGGGAAATCTGCTGTGATAAATAAATCTGATCCCTCATATTCCACTACTTTGCTGAGCATATGGAACATAAAGGTTTTAGCTTCTTCTAATAATTCCGCATTATACATTGATTTACCTAACCTTTTAAAATGAAACGGTGTTCAGTACTGACTCAGATAATCCAATAAGATAAACATAGACCTATTGCTTTAAAATGAAAACAGCAATGGACCATCTGCTATGCAATCAAGTCTAATGATCACGACTTAGTCAGTGGGCTGAATTATTCCAAAAAGCCATGTATTGATCTATATACTTGTTAAAATTATTAAATAATTATCAATATGATGTGTGAAAATTGTCTTGTTTTTACGCAATAGATCATCGGCTCAGTGATTTTTAACGTAATTTGACAGCATTAATCGATGTTCCACGTGAAACATCGCTAGTGTTGGTTGGGTTTTGGTTGTTGCTGAGTAAGCTAAGCTGTTCGTAATGATCCGACTGATTACAATAGCCGCTGATTTTAAAGTTGAGTGTTTGTCATGTTAAAAAAAATTGGGATGTTCTCATTACTCAGTTGCATTTCTGCAATGAGTTTTGCCAACGTAGAAAGCTTAAAAAGCAATTTAAATAAGCAATATCCCAATATTCAAGTGACCAATATCCAAGCCACAGAGATGGCTGGTCTGTACAGCGCTAGTTTAGATAATCAGATTATTTACTTGGATGAAAACGCGCAATACATGTTTGTGGGTTCAATGGTCCGTCTAAAAGATCAAAAGAATCTCACCAAGGACTTAGTCCTAAAGCAAAACTCAATTGAATGGAAACAGCTACCTTTTAAAGATGCGATTAAAACCGTCAAAGGCACTGGAAAGCGTGAACTAGCAGTATTTTCAGACCCCAATTGTCCATACTGTAAAAAACTAGAAGCGGAACTGGATAAGCTGAATGATGTCACGATTTATACCTTTATGTATCCTTTAAAAGCACAATCGATCGCGGTTTCAAAGTCCGTTTGGTGTGATACCAACCAAGCTTATGCCTGGAAAAATTTGTTGCAGAAAAATGTGCGGCCTAAAGAAAAAAGCTGTGCCAATCCAATTGAACGTAACCTTGAGTTAGGACGTAAACTTGGGGTTGACGGGACACCTACTTTGATCTTTGGAAATGGTTTAAAAATGGTGGGTGGACGTAGTGCTGAAGAAATTCAAATGATTTGGAAAGAATTAGGCCTATAGATTTATGAAGAACAACTCCCAATTCATTGCTAAAAATGAATTGGGAGCCTTGAACGGTTTAGCTTTTTTTAGTGACCAATTTATAAATAAATAAAATAATCACAGCACCAAGTACGGACGCAATAAAGCCTGCTGCCGAATTCTCAGCATATAAGCCCAGTAAACGACCGCCATAAGTAGCGAGTAATGAACCTGCAATACCTAATAAAGTCGTTACAATAAAGCCCGCTTTGTCATCGCCTGGGTGTAATGCCCGTGCAATTAAACCAGCAAAAAAACCAACAACAATCGCTACAATTAGAGACCACATTATCTTTTCTCCTTGTTTTATCAGCAGTATTTCTTATTATCCTGCTTGATTTAGGCTTACTTTGTCTGTAGTCGATTGCCTAGTTATGTCGTATTTTTGTGCATTCTTTAGCAGGGTTTGTTTAATATTAGCCCATAAAAAAGGTGCCCGAAAGCACCTAAAGTAAGAGCGATATTCAGCCCATTACATACGTTATAAGCAGCGAAGAAATATCAACGATGTTGTTTATAAATTAAAGACCAATCTCACCGATAAAAGGCAGATGGCGATACTTTTGATCAAAATCTAAACCATAACCTACAATAAAGCGATCTTCGACTTCAAAACCTAAAAATTTTACTTCTAAAGGAATTTCACGGCGTGATGGTTTGCTTACTAATGTACAGAGTTCAATTGAGTTTGGATTACGGGTTTTAAGCATCTCTACCACTTTGCTTAAAGTGTTACCTGAGTCGATAATATCTTCAACCACAAGTACATCTTTACCGTGAATTTCACCATCAAGATCTTTGAGGATTTTGACGTCACGTGATGAAATAGTCGTGCCATTGACGTAACTAGAAACAGTCATAAAATCGAGTTCGTGTGGCTTTTCAATTGCACGGCATAAGTCTGCCATAAAAATAACTGACCCACGCAATAAGCCAATCAATACCAGTTCTTTATCACTTTGAGCATAGTGTGCATTGATTTTTTCGCCAAGTTCTTTCACTTTAGCTTGAATCTCTTCACTTGAAATCATAATGCGCATTGCAATGGTCATCGGTAGATTCCTAACACTTTAAAAATTGGAAAAATAAAAAAGGTGTTGACCTGCAACACCTCGAAAACTTGAGCTAATGTGGGAATTTTAAAACAAAATCACATTTCATGCACCTTTTGATGATGAAGAATATGTATCATTTTGAGATAAGCGACTGTCACGTTTTAACAGAACAGCGCAACCGATGGCCAATATGATCCACCCAAGTCTTTGTTTGTTTAAAGGTTTAGCTTTGGCTATAGGCTTTTTGTCCATAAATATAAGTTGCCTCAATATTTCGATCATCACCCATAGTGAATAAGGCGAATAAGCTGTCATCAATCGACTTTGAGCGTGACTGACGTAGTTGCTGCAATGCTGTAGCTTTCAGATTCAATACGACAAAATCAGCTTCTTTACCGACGTTGAAGTTACCGAGTTTATCATCGAGATCCAAGGCTTTTGCTCCACCCAATGTCGCATGGTAAAGCGATTCAAAAGCAGAGAGCTTATCACCTTGTAACTGTTGTACTTTGTAGGCTTCATTGACGGTTTGTAACAGGCTAAACGAGGTCCCTGCCCCAACATCTGTGCCCAAGCCGACTTTAACTTGCTGTTCCCAAGTTTTGTTCAATGGAAATAAACCACTGCCCAAGAATAAGTTAGAGGTTGGACAGAAAGCAATCGCAGAGTCTGTGTCATGCATACATTTCCATTCAGCATCTTCCAAATGCACACAGTGTGCGAACACCGAGCGTTGGCCAGTTAAACCATAATGATGATAAACATCTAAATAACCCTTTTGCTCAGGGAATAAGTCTTTAGCCCACGCAATTTCATCTTTGTTTTCGCTTAAATGGGTATGTACATACACATCTGGGAATTGTGCTTTGAGCTGTCCTGCTTTTTCGAGTTGTTCAGGTGTAGATGTCGGAGCAAAACGTGGCGTAATCGCATATAACGCACGACCTTGACCATGCCATTTCTCAATCAGTGCCTTAGAGTCATCATAAGCGCTCTCTGCGGTATCACACAGTGCTTCTGGAGCATGACGATCCATCATCACTTTACCTGCAATTAAGCGCATCTGGTGCTGTTCTGCAGCTTCAAATAGGGCATCAACAGACTCTGGATGCACGGTGCAAAATACCAGTGCCGTGGTGGTCCCATTTTTCAGTAGTTCATTGACAAAAAACTTGGCAATTTCTTGCGCGTAAGCTTTGTCTTTGAATTGGATTTCAGTTGGGAAGGTATAGGTATTTAACCAGCTGAGCAATTGTTCGCCGTAGGCACCCACCATCTCGGTTTGTGGAAAGTGAATATGCGTATCGATCATTCCTGGAATGATCAATTGCTCTGGATAATGCTGAATTTCAACGTTTGTAGGCAGATAGGCTTGAGCATCGTTCCAAGTGCCAAACCAGCGAATTTTACCTTGTTCAGTGATGAGCACACCATCTTCGATATAGCGAACTTGGTCGGCAATTTCTGCAGCCTGAGAAACGGTTTTTTGAATATCTAAGAAGCGACCACGAATCACCGTGATTGGAGTAGCCAAAGTCATAACAACCTACAATTTTACTTTTTTCGATTGATTGTACCCGATTTTGCCGAACTTACTGGATTATTCGCCTAATTAAAGCCATTAAAGCGTGTATAAATGTGAGTAAAAGATTGAATCAATTCACTTTACTTTTGAGTGGAAATGAGTAAATTGTCAGCAATAATGATACTTCTTGAGAAAAATACACATGTATTATTGGAATACCAAAGCTTTGGCACATGAGTTGGCTGAAGATACTTTAAGTAAACAACATTATAAGAATTATTATCTTGCGGCGGCATTGGTGGTCAGTGTGGTGTACTACTACGGTATGTATTCGCCTTATTATGATGTCCGTGTGATTGGTGTTGAAGCTGCTTTAACCCTTGTGATTATGGTTCTTGGGATCCAACGTACGTATCAGGCCAATGGTGGTGATCAAGGTATTCATTTCTTGAATCGGATTACAGCATTATCCTTTCCGATTTTAATGCAGACGACGGTGGCGGGCATTGTATTTGGTGTTGTGCTGTTGGCGATTTATCAATATTTTGCTTTAGCACAGACTGCATTTGAGATGTGGTATGAGTGGTGTGTTTCGGCTTTTACGATTTTTCTGCAAATCTTATTTTTTACTCGCTTGGCTGCGTATATGAAACGTGTGGCAGCACATACGATTTAAGTTATAGGTCAATATTTAAACCAGCATTTGATGCTATCAATAACATTGAAACTACATCAGATATTCGTTGCAGACTGCTGTTAAGAGATCAATATGTCCAAGGTTCAACTCGCACTCAAGCATGGATTTAACGTTTTTCACAATACTGCTGTTTTACTGGAAGAAATGAAACAGCAATTTGCAACTGCATGGATCTTATTTGAATATACCGATGCTGAAGGCAAGCTAAGGCAAAGCTTCGCGCTGATAGAGTGTATTGTGGATGACATCAATGCCGCTAAAAATGAGACTTTTCTGAGCTATCATTCCAAAGATGTTTTATCAGAAGAACTTGTGGCTTTTGATGAGGATGAGCATCAAATTCTCTGTTATAAAATTCTTGCAAAAGAACAGTTTGATGTTGATGAACTAGCATTTTTCCAATGGGAAAATGATGTACAGCTTGATGGTAAGCTCTTGTATTTTTATCTTCCCAAAGAAAATTCTACTGATAAAAAGGGCCGTGTTTTTTTAGGTTGGGCTGATTTTGAACATCGTCCAGCTCATTTAGAGGTATATACCAGTTACTGTACTCAACTGGTTGATATAAATGAATATCAAGGAGATATATATTGGGGGGATGTTCCTTTTTTGGACGTTTAATTGGAGCGACAAATTTCTAAGGATTTACATTTTAGTAAATCCTTGTGAAAAAAGAATCAAGATTTCTGTTTACCTAGCATATTGTACATCGCTGCTCCCCAAGCCAAGCCTAGTAGGATGCTGATGACAAGCAAAGCTGTGATAGAACCGAAAGGAACCGTATTATTTCTAATATGTACTTGTAAGAAATAATAAAGAAAAGCAAAAGAAGGCCCAAAGCCTAAACCACCTTTCAGTAGTATCCATTTATATTTTTCGTTCACCTGATGACTCAACTGTAATAATCTAAGTTACTGTGAAATAAATATTTTATTCCACAAAATAATGTGCGGCAAAATGGGCATCATTACCAATGATGTCATAGCAGTCTTCTCGAATTGACATCCCCGCACATTGGTGTCCAACCATCCATAAGCCTAGCGTCGGTAATTGACCCGAAAATGATGGTGTATCTACCCATTTTTGCACCACATAGCCGTATTTATCATAGTCTTCAAAATAAAAGCTTCCCGAAGCAGCACCTTGATCTTGGCCATCTTGCAACACCCGAATATTTGCCCCTTCCCTTGCCAAAATTGGCTTTTTCACCCATTTACCAGACAAGGTTTGCTGTGGGTCAAACTGGTGTGTCTCGACCAATAACGGATGATTTGGATAGCGTTTCCAGAGCTCAACTAAAATCGCTTTATTGGAGAGCAACATTTTCCAGCAGGGTTCAATCCATTGTGTTTGAGGGTTGAGGTATTGGGAGAAAGATTCTTCCCAAATCCATTCCCATGGATAAAGCTTAAATAGGTTGTGAATAGGATGGTTGTTTAAATCAACAAAACCTTGCCCATTCCATCCAATATTCTCCATTGAAAGTTCAGAGACCTGTAAATGGGCTTGAAAGGCAGTATCCATTAAATATTCTAGATTGCCCCAATCCTCACGGCCTGCTTCCTGACATGCAGCAAAATGGACGTGGCTGCCACGTGGCAGAATGGTTTTCCAACGTTTGATCAGGTCTTCATGGATACTATTAAACTGATCTCGATTGGGAATACCTGAAACTTGTTCGATCCAAAGCCATTGCGCTACAGAGGCTTCGAGTAAACCCGTTGGGGTATCGGCATTGTATTCCAGCATTTTGATATTGCGACCATCATAAGCGAAGTCAAAACGTCCATAGAGCATGGGTGCATTTTGCTGCCATGATTGTTCAATATGTGCGATTGCTGCATGCGGAATCTGAAAATAATCGGGATAATTACCGCGCTGAATCAGATCGCCTACAATCGATAAGCACATTTGATGTAATTCATTAGCAGCATCTTCAAGCTGTTCAATTTGCTTTAAGCTAAATTCATAAGCAATGCCTTCAGACCAATAGATCGAACCATCGAGCGAAGGTAAATTAAAATAATCAAAGCCAATATTTTGGTGTTCAATCTGCCAGTCTGTGCGTGGAGTCAGTATTTTTCTTTTCATCTTGTATATCAGTTTTTGGAGTTAACCACCAAAGGAAAAGCCACCGCGACCAAAGCCGCCACGAATTGGAGAAGAAGCTGAAGAACTTTTGGCTGTGGTAGAAATGGAAGGTTGTCCTACGCTGAGATTGGTACGTGGGCGTAAGTTATTGCCACGGAAAGAAACTTCGCGGTTATTTTGATAGTATTGTGGTCCTAGATAGCGACCTGAACCAAAGCCACCATAATAACGAACACCAGCACTTGAACCTCCACTCCCTGAGCTATTTTCTTCCTCGCAGGTTTCGGTATTCCAGTCTGTAGCGCAGTCGTATTGGTTGTTATAAACATCTTGTACCAATGGTCCATCATTATGGCTACATGCTGTTAATAATAATGGTACGACGACTAGGTTAATTTTTTTAGAACGCATGAGACCCCACTCATTTTAATGGACATGTTCGATAGCAATGTGCGAACAGCCCTTGTCTTATTATGTTTCTGATTAGGAAAGCCGACATATCATATTGATCTACGGTTTCAAAGTACAGAGTACTCAGGCATGATTATGTGTGGATTCAATAAATATATGCAGCTGATCGAAGCATGAAAAATACACATGAGTATTATCAATCGATCCTTTTCGAGTTGATTACTCACACCTCTGTACTGTTTACAATATTGCAGACATTATCTCATTCACATCCGCAAGCCTATTTAAGCGCGGGTGTGCTTCGAAATATGGTGTGGACCTATTATTTACATGGTCAATCTTTTGAACTGAACAATAGCGATATTGATGTGATTTACCATCATGCATTGGAAATAAATCACAACAGACAAAGCACATTACAGCAAGAATTAGCAAGGCTTTTTCCTGAACAACAATGGGATGTGGTCAATCAAGCTTTGGTACACACATGGTATTGCAAAGAAAATGGTGAAAGGATTCAGCCTTTAGCATCGATTGAACACGCCTTATTGCTATGGCCCGATACAGCAACAGCTATTGCGGTACGCTTAAATGTATCAGGAGAGCTGGAATTGATTGCACCGTTTGGTTTGCAGGATTTATTTGAATTAAAACTGCGTTGGAATCCAGCACTGGTGAGTTATGCGACTTTTAAAGATCGTGTTGCGGCTAAACAATGGTTACAGCAATGGCCAAAATTGCAATTGGTTGATCCTCCCATCAAGCCCAAAATCTGAACCGGTCTGCATAAAAAAGGGTCTTCAATTGAAGACCCTTTTTTATATTAAGTTGCTTATTGAACTTGATTTTTATTATGACGTAAAGATAGATAAGCGGTGATGCTTAATACCAATACGATAAAGCCTAATGAGATCCAGATTGGCATATGGAATACATCGAGCAATAACATTTTCGCACCGATGAACAATAAGATAATGCCTAAGCCATATGGTAAGTAATGCATTTTACTTGCAGCACCTGCCAACAAGAAGAACATTGCACGTAAGCCTAAAATTGCCATTAAGTTTGCGGTTAAGACAATGAACGGGTCACTGGTGACAGCGAAAATCGCAGGAATAGAATCCACCGCGAAAATAACATCAGATGCTTCAACCAATATCAAGACTAAGAATAATGGCGTTGCCCACAACACGCCGTTCTGACGAACGAAGAAGTTATTACCATGTAGTTGTGGTGTGATACGCATGTGTTTGCGTAACCATTTCAACAGCTTGATATCTTCGATATTGGTGTCTTCTTCATCTTGTCCTTTCAGGAACTTAAAGCCCGTGTAGACCAAGAACGCACCGAAGATATACAGCACCCAAGAGAACTCTTGTACGAACCAAGCACCAATAAAGATAAAGATGGTTCTTAGGATGATCGCGCCCAATACACCATAAAGCAGGATTTTACGTTGAAATGCAGGTGGAATCGCAAACGCTGCGAAAATCATCAGCCAGACAAAGACGTTATCAATTGCCAGCGATTTTTCCAGTAGATAACCTGCAAAGTATTCCATGGTTTTTTGGTTTGCAATGGTTGCTCCTACGGTTTGTTGTAGGTAGAACCATAAGCCACCACCAAAGATCGTTGCGACTGTCACCCATGCAATGCTCCAGTAAGCTGCTTGTCGAATAGGAACATCTTGGTCTTGTTTTTGTTTAAAGCCTAAAAAGTCGATCAGCAGCATGACTGTGACAAGGCCGAAGAACACGACATATAGCCATAAATTACCGATAGTTTCCATCACAACTCCCTATCTGGCAAATGGACATAAAAAAACCTTGACCAGTTGCCAGATGAATTAATACACCTGTTTCAACATGATCAAGGTCTTGCCTACATCACGATTGATCGTGATGCTCAGAGTCCGACTTTTTGCAAAGTGTAATGACGAAACTCTGACACCTAAGCTGTTTGTGACTTAGGTTTGGAGGAGGCTACTCCCCTTGTCAAATTCTGTATGGATAATGCTATCCAAAGATGAGCATAGAATTACATAAATAATCGATTTAAGCAAATTTTCAATGCATAAATTTTAAGCATTTTTATGATCGAGGTGATAGGTAAATTCATGAAGATCGATTAAGTTAACCTTTAAGGTATTATTCCGAGAATAAGAGATGAGTGCTGAAAAAAATCAAAATAAAACACGAAAATTATTTGCTCCCCGTGATCCTGAAGAAGCTCATCGTGCAGCTACACCTTTAGAACTGTTATTTGACCTGATTTTTGTAGTGGCAATTGCAACCGCAGGACAGCAACTTCATCACGCAATCATTGAAGGTCATTTATGGCACGCTATGCCGACCTATTTTATGGTGTTTTTTGCCTTGTGGTGGGCGTGGATGAATTTCACATGGTTTGCTTCAGCCTATGACAATGATGACACACTGTATCGCTGTTTGACCTTTGCGCAAATTGTTGGATCATTGGTGATGGCGGCAGGTATCCCCGCGGTTTTCCAAGAACATAATTTCGATGTGATTATCATTGGTTATGTGATTATGCGTTTGGCTTTAGTGACACAATGGATACGTGTCGCAAAACATGATCCCGTACGAAAGGTGACAGCGTATCGATATGCAATCGGGATTGTCATGGTGCAGCTGGGATGGTTGATTGGAAATTTCAGCGCCATTCATATGACCCCTTTGCTGTTCCTCATTTTAGTTGTTGCTGAGTTAGTAGTGCCCCTGTATGCCGAAAAACATGCAGTAACGCCTTGGCATCCACATCATATTGTTGAGCGTTATGCATTACTCACCATCATCGTATTGGGCGAATCCATCATTGGCAGTTTTGCGGCAACGCAGGAAGCTTTTTCCAATCATGACGTGAATTTTAAGGAAATCTTTTTAGTCATTGGTGGTCTTTTGATGATGTTTGCAATGTGGTGGGTCTACTTTGACCGCAGCCATCATCACCATCAACGTCGTGGGGTGCAGCCTTTTTTATGGGGCTATGGTCATTTTTTTATCTTTATTAGTATTGCGATATTAGGCGCAGCTTTAGCCGCCGCTGTCGATGTTTCAACCCAACATGCCCATATTTCCAGTCAAATGATGGGATGGTTGATTGCTGCCTGTTTGGTGATTTATAGTACCTATATTTGGTTGTTTTATGAGGCATTTTATTTATCAGGATGGCGACGTTGGCTTTATCCAGTCACAGTTCTGATCCTCTTCTTGATTCCATTGTTGTTTGCCGATATTGGTTATATCGTTTTTGCGATGGCAGTGATTTATATCCTGCGTCTTCTCATTTCAAAAATATATTTGATGAAATGGAGTGATGAGCAGATGGCATCCAGTAAATAATCAAAGCACGGGATTGCGAGAACAAGCGAGAAACAAGATAAACTCGCTTGTTTTAAGCAAAAATCTTTAGAATTTCAGCACGTAAAAATTGATGGCGAGGATTGTGTTTGACGTGTTCATGCCAATACATGCCCATATTGATTTTTGGTAATTCGATGGGCAATGCGTGAATATTCAGATTTTCAGCATAGTGTAGGTGTTTGAGGATACTTTGCGGAATGGTCAATATCGCATTTGGATATTGAGCCAAAACTTGTAATGCAGTTGAATAATGCTGGCAACGTAGGAAAATTTGTCGAGACAGTTGTTGTCGATTGAGATAAATATCTTCTAATAATAGGCCTGTACGCCGTGATGACACCCCAATATGGGGTGATGATAAATACAGAGATAAATCCATGTCTTGTTGTTGGGTACAGACCACAAAATGGTCTTCAATCAGATTTTCAAACTGTAAATGATCTTGATGTGGTTGTACCAGATCAATCACAAAATCAATTTGCTGCGCAGAGAGATCTGCCAGCATATTTTTACGATCCAATTTAGAACTCAAAAACTGGATATTTAGGTTCAGCTGGGCAAAATGATTGACCAATTCAGGAAAAATAATCGGCTCAATTTCATCGTGAATAGCAATTTTCAGATTTTGCAGCATATTCGGAACAAAATCGTGCTGAGGGACTGCAATTCGCTGAATCGTTAGTAATGCAGTTTGAATCGGCTGATAAATCTGTTCAGCATAAGGTGTGGGTAACATCTTTTGTCCGCTGCGGACAAATAGCTCATCGCCTAATTGAGTTCTTAAGCGCTGTAAGGCATGGCTGACAGCAGACTGGCTGATACAGAGTAATTGAGCTGCTTTTGAAATACTGTTTTGCTCAAAAATAGCAATAAAAAGCGGATACAGATTAATATCAATGCGATGGAAATTACCCACTTCGAGTGGATTGGTATTATGAATCTGATTCATAGTTTTGAATAAAATAAAATCATTTCATTCATAATAAATTTTCACTTATGGTGATGTAAAGCTGCGAATCAATATTCGCCATATTTTACATTGAGGGAACTGATGATGTTTGCATTATCTGAGCGCGCACAGGATTTTATTACACGAACAAAAGCCTTTATCCAACAAGAAATTGAACCGATTGAAAAAGCATTTTGGGATGAAGTGCATCATCTCAATGTTGATGGTGACTGGACCAAATGGCAATGGCCTGAACAATTACAACAATTGAAAGATAAGGCAAAAGCGGCTGGCTTATGGAACATGTTCTTGCCTGATGCTGAGCTTGGTGCAGGTTTATCGGTTCAGGAATATGCACATATTGCCGAACTCACCGGACGTAGCTTACTTGCGCCAACCGTATTTAATTGTAATGCACCAGATAGCGGCAATATGGAAGTATTGTGGCGCTATGGCAGTGAGGCGCAAAAACAGCAGTGGCTACAGCCCCTACTCGCTGGTGAAATCCGTTCAGTATTCTGTATGACTGAACCTGCAGTGGCGTCCAGTGATGCCACCAATATGCAAGCCACTGCCGTGATTGAGGGTGATGAGATCGTCTTGAATGGCCGTAAATGGTGGTCATCAGGCTTAGGTGATCCGAATGCCAAAGTGATTATTTTCATGGCCTATACCCCTGATCCTAACAAAGACCGTCATCATCAACATTCAATGGTACTGGTGCCGATTGAAACGCAAGGTTTGACGATAGAAAGAATGTTGCCTGTGTTTGGCGATTACGATGCACCGCATGGGCATGGACAGGTCAGTTTTGACAATGTACGTGTCCCAGTCAGCAATTTTATTGGTGGTGCTGGACAGGGTTTTGAAATTGCTCAAGGTCGTTTAGGACCTGGGCGTATTCATCATTGCATGCGTTGTATCGGTGCTGCTGAAAAAGCCTTGGAGCTGATGATTGATCGTGGCATGTCACGCAAAGCTTTTGGTAAAGAAATTCTTAAATTGGGCGGTAATTTAGAACGTGTGGCTGATGCACGTGTGCAGATCGATCAAGCTCGCTTATTAACGCTATATGCCGCTTATAAGATGGATACCTTAGGCAATATGGCTGCACTCACAGAGATTTCTGCAATTAAAGTGGTTGCACCGACGGTATTACAAAACGTGGTGGATATGGCGATTCAGATTCATGGTGGTGAAGGTGTTTCACGGGATACGCCACTGACTGCATTTTTCAATCAAGCGCGTAGTTTACGTTTGGCCGATGGACCAGATGAGGTTCACAAAGGCATGATTGCCAAATTAGAACTGAAAAAACGTGGCTATGGTCGTTAATAAGGATAAAAGCAAATGGCAGTAATTGATATTGGTGGTCAGGTTCGTCACGGTGAAGAACTGGATATTGCAGCGGTTGAAACTTGGTTAAAAAAACAAGGTGTGGATCTGCAAGGACAGGCACAAGTGACCCAATATTCAGGGGGGGCATCGAATTGGACCTATCGTTTGCAGTATGAAAATACAGACCTTATCTTGCGTCGTCCACCCAAAGGTACCAAAGCCAAATCAGCGCATGATATGGCGCGTGAATACAATGTGCAGAAGCATCTTGCACCGTTCTACCCGGTCCTGCCTGAAATGATTGCGCTGTGTCAGGACGAGAGTGTAATTGGTTGTGATTTCTATGTGATGAAGCGGATCGAAGGGATTATTCCGCGTGCCAATTTACCCAAAGAATTACAACTGGATGAGCAGCAAGTACAGCAACTGTGTCTAAATGTTTTGGATAAATTGATAGAACTACATCAGGTGCCTTATCAAGGTACAGCACTGGAAAAGTTGGGCAAAGGCGACGGCTACTGCCGCCGTCAGGTTGAGGGCTGGGATGCGCGCTACACTAAAGCACTGACGCCAAATGTGCCTGATTTTGCTTTTGTGCGTGAATGGTTGCTGCAACATATCCCTGCCGATGCTAAAACTTGCGTGATTCATAATGACTGGCGTTTTGATAATGTCATTTTAGATCCACAACAACCGACTAAAGTGATTGGGGTGCTGGATTGGGAAATGGCAACACTGGGTGATCCATTGATGGATTTGGGCAGTGCACTCGCCTACTGGATACAAGAGGATGATGATGCTTTGATGAAATCCAGCCGTCGTCAACCGACCAATTTAAAAGGTATGCTGACACGGCAACAAGTAGTGGATTATTATCTGGAAAAAACAGGTCTAAAGCCTGACAACTGGGCATTTTATGAAGTATTTGGTTTGTTCCGCTTAGCGGTGATTGCGCAACAGATCTATTATCGTTATTACCATCAACAAACCGATAATCCAGCCTTTAAAGATTTTTGGATCATGATTCATGCCTTACATATTCGGGCTTTAAAACTGATTGCACAAAACAATCCACAAGCACGACAATTGATTGCTGAATATGGGGCAAAACTACAGGATATTTTAAAACGATGACCACAATTTATTTGGTACGGCATGGGCAAGCCTCATTTGGTGCTGCAAGTTATGATCAGCTTTCAGCCAAAGGTGAACAGCAGGCACAGGCCGTCGGTGATTTTTTTAAAAAAACCCTGAAGCAAGTGCCACTGATTGTGGCGGGTTCTATGCAGCGTCATCAGCAAACGGCACAACTGGCCTTAGCCCAAAGTTTTCAGGATGCATCGATTCAAACAGAGTCAGCATGGAATGAGTTTGATCATCAACAGGTGTTTGCTCAATACGAACCACGCTTTAATCAACCTGAACTATTGAAGCAGGATGCTGAATTGATGGCTAATCCACGTGCTTATCTCGCCAAAATCTTTGATGGCGCGATTGATCGCTGGATTGGAGAGCAATATGACCATGAATATCATGAGACCTGGTTGGGCTTTCAATCGCGTGTAGAAAGTGCTTTGCACGGTTTATGTCAGCACATTGATGCCACACAACCACGTCAGGCGGTAGTATTTAGTTCAGGTGGAGTCATCTCGGTGGCGGTCGGTCAGGTTTTGGGACTGAATGCCAAACAGATTTTTGCACTGAATTGGTCGATTGCCAATGCCAGTATTACCACGTTGCGTTGGACGGATGGCCGTTTGCAACTACTCAGTTTCAATGAGCATCATTATTTAAAAGCGCGTGATGCTGAACTTTTAACATGGATTTAAAAAATTATAGGTGGCAGGCATGGCAAAGACGATTTTAATTACAGGTGCAAGTTCGGGTTTGGGCGCAGGTATGGCGCGTGAATTTGCCGCTAAAGGCTACAATCTTGCACTGTGTGCAAGACGTCTAGAGCGTCTAGAAGGCTTACAACAAGAGTTGCAAGGTCAGTTTTCGATTCAGGTGGGTATTAAGACGCTGGATGTGACCCATTACGATGATGTGTTTACGGTTTTTAAAGCCTTCCAGCAAGAGTTTGGGACAATTGACCGTATTATTGTCAATGCGGGTGTGGGTGAAGGTCGCCGTATCGGTAAGGGGCATTTTGAAGTTAACCGCGCTACTGCTGAAACTAACTTTATTTCTGCGCTAGCGCAGTGTGAAGCAGCGGTTGAAATCTTTAGAGCGCAAAATAAAGGTCATTTGGTGGTGATTTCTTCGATGAGTGCGATGCGTGGTTTACCTAAGCATTTGTCGACCTATGCCGCCAGTAAAGCAGCAGTGGCGCATTTGGCGGAAGGTATTCGTGCAGAATTATTGGATACGCCAATTAAAGTCTCAACGATTTTCCCTGGTTATATTCGTACCGAGTTGAATGAGGGTGCCAAGAAATTACCATTTGAAGTGGATGAGAAAACGGGAAGTAAGGCTCTGGTGAAGGCGATTGAGAAGGAACCCGTGAAGGCGTATGTGCCGCAGTGGCCGTGGTTGCCAATGGGGATTGCAATGAAGATTCTGCCGTTGAAACTTGTGAATAAACTGAGTTGATTTAAATGGTTATAGCGGAGTCTTACTATGGTCTCATTTTTAATTTTAGACTAAGCCACTACGTCTTGCACTTCAGTTGAAATATATTTCAACTTCGTTCAGGTTCGACCTACTTTTCTTTCGGGAAAAGTAGGCAAAACCTGAGGTACGAATAGTAAAGATTAATAATCTTTGCCGTACCGCAAGGTAAAAGCTCTGCTTGAGCAATAAACTACGCACTTTGTTTGTCTTGCGCTAGCCCAAAGCTTTAAGCACTTTGGTTAGCTCAGGTTGTGGATGACGTTTACGCGTATCATCTTTCTTGTCGAACTCAGATTAAATTAATTTCTTGCTGATATTTACTATTGTGACGGCGGCATGGATGCCGCCAGTTTGGCAGGGGTCACATGGATGTACCCTCTGCCAAACAAAGGATTTTTGCTTACTTTTCATCCCTGAAAAGTGAGATATGCCTATACAAAGGGTATAGGTTTTTTCCTAATAAATGAGGCCGTGCAATGCCTGTATTTACTAAGACAAAGCCCTAATCAACTTTTGGTGTAAACCACCAAAACCACCATTGGACATGATCACCACAGCATCGCCCTCACCTGCTTCGTTCACCACACGGGCAATGATGTCATCTAAAGAACGGCTGACTTCTGCCTTGTTTGATGATGCCGAGATTACAGGTTGTAAATCCCAATCCAAGCCTTCTGGCTGATACCAAATCACTTCATCTGCTAAACGAGCTGAATGCGCTAAACCATCTTTATGGCTGCCCATACGCATAGTATTAGAGCGTGGTTCAATGATTGCCCATAATTTGCGTTCACCTAAACGTTTACGTGCGCCGTCGAGTGTGGTCTCAATCGCAGTTGGGTGGTGGGCAAAGTCATCATAGACTTCGATGCCGCGAACCGTACCTAACAGCTCCATACGGCGTTTAACACCACCGAAGTTAGATAAGGCATCACATGCTTGTGCAAGGCTGACACCAACGTGCTGTGCAGCAGCAATGGTTGCCAAAGCATTGGCAACACTATGCTGCCCTGTCATATTCCATTTTACTTCACCAACTATTTTGCCGTGCTCAAGTACTTTAAAGTGGCTACCATCAGCACTGATTAACTCAGCAGATAAAGCTGCTTGATCACTCGGCTCTAGGCTGGTACGAAGCACTGGTGTCCAGCAGCCTTGTTGCAACACTTCATCAATATTGGTTTCAGTAATTGGCGCAATAATACGACCTTCGCTTGGAATGGTACGGACTAAATGATGGAACTGTTTTTGAATCGCGGCAAGGTCATCAAAGATATCTGCATGGTCAAATTCAAGGTTGTTCAAAATCGCTGTTTTAGGGTGATAGTGAACGAACTTAGAACGCTTATCGAAGAATGCAGAATCATATTCGTCTGCTTCGACACAGAAATATTTTCCACCACCTAATCGCGCGCTTTCGCTAAAACCAAGTGGAACACCACCAATCAAGAAACCTGGATTTAAACCTGCTTGATCAAGAACCCAAGCCAGCATAGTGGTGGTGGTGGTTTTACCGTGTGTACCTGCGACACCTAGTACATGTTTGCCTTGGAGTACATGATCTGCCAAGAATTGTGGACCAGAAATATAAGGAAGGCCTTCATTCAGCATATATTCAATCGCATCAATACCACGTTTCATGGCATTGCCGACAATCACAAGATCAGGATGCGGTTGCAAGTGGCTACGGTCATAGCCCTGCATCAATTCAATACCTGCATTTTCAAGTTGAGTCGACATTGGTGGATAAACATTGGCATCTGAACCTGTGACTTTATGTCCTAAATCTCGTGCGAGTAGAGCCAAAGACCCCATAAATGTGCCACAAATACCCAAAATATGCAGATGCATAACGCGCCTTCTCCACTGCTTTTCATACAGCACTGATATCGTATGTATGATTGTCGTTATCAATAAAAATCAAACGCAACGATAGCAAGGCTTGCATGGAAAAGATAGTCAAAATTCGTTGTTGTTGTTTACTTAAAATGATGCAGATAGATGCTAATATTTCAACGGTTTTACTGGCATGCTATTCCCTATTGTTCAACCCTGATTTGGATAAAAGAACACGATGTTGAGCCCGACACTTTTAGCGCTATGTTTGTTGATTATTTCCAACTGTTTTATGACCTTGGCATGGTATGGGCATCTCAAAATTTTACATGATGCGCCAATCTGGCAAGCGATCTTATTTAGCTGGTGCATTGCCCTGCTGGAATACAGTTTTATGATTCCTGCCACCAAACTGCTTAACCAACATGGCTGGAGTCTGGGTGAAATGAAAATTACTCAGGAAGTAGTTACGTTGATGGTATTTGTGCCATTTATGATTTTTGTATTTAAACAGCCCTTCAAACTCGATTATATCTGGGCGATGTTGTGTTTAATGGGCTGTGTCTACTTTGTTTTTAGAAATCAAAGCTAATTTTCGAAGTGTCAGATAACGCGTTCTTTTGTTGGGGATGCTTGAAAAAACCGCTATAATATTTGCCAATTTATTCCCTTGTGCTTGGCGTAAGTCGAGATACTTGTCTATTTTTATCATGTTTTGGAAAAGCCAATGAATGCGGTCGCAACAGATAGCCAACCTTTAGTCGGAATTATCATGGGTTCTCAATCAGATTGGGCAACACTTGAACATACCGCTAACATGCTCAAACAGTTGGGTGTTCCTTTTGAAGCTGAAGTGGTTTCTGCGCATCGTACGCCAGATCGTTTATTTGAATATGCTGAAACAGCACGTGATCGCGGTATCCAAGTGATTATTGCGGGCGCTGGTGGCGCTGCACATTTACCAGGTATGTGTGCTGCTAAAACTGATTTACCTGTATTGGGTGTACCGGTTAAATCATCAATTTTGAATGGTGTTGATTCATTGCTTTCGATTGTACAAATGCCAGCAGGTATCGCAGTCGGTACTTTGGCAATTGGTCCGGCAGGTGCAACCAATGCTGCAATTATGGCGGCACAGATTTTAGGTTTAACCCGTCCAGACATCGCTAAAAATGTGGCTGACTTCCGTACCGCACAAACAGAAAAAGTATCGAGTAATAACATTCCTGGTCATGAATGAGGACAAGCAAAGCAACGCTTAGCCCGAATGCAAGACGAGGACTTTGTCCGAGTGAGAGGATAAGCAAACTTAAAGCATTGCTTTAAGGCTTTGCCCTGAGGAGCGTAAGCTCCGCAAGAAGACGAGTAAGAATGTTGCTTTAAGGATTTGCCCGAGCAAAAGAGTTACAGATATGAATAAAACGATTGGCATTTTTGGTGGTGGGCAGCTAGGCCGGATGATGGCGCAAGCAGCGTTACCACTTAATATTCAATGCACCTTCTTTGAAGCAGAAACAGATTGTCCTGCTGCGATTTTGGGTCCAGTCTTTTCGAGTCAAGCGGCACAGGGCTTACAAGATTTTATTGCAAGTGCAGATGTATTTAGTCTTGAATTTGAAAATACGCCTGTTACAGATGTTGATGTTTTGACGCAAAGCAAAACTTTGCACCCTCCTCGCCTTGCTTTGGCGACTGCACAAAATCGTTTAGCTGAAAAACGTTTGTTTGATGAGTTAAGTATTCCTGTTGCGCCGTATCGTGCTGTGGATAGCTTAGAGAGCTTAAAACAAGCGGTATCTGATCTTGGATTACCCATCGTCTTAAAAACCGTAACTGGTGGCTATGATGGTAAGGGTCAATTCGTTTTACGCTCTGAAGATCAAATTGAAACAGCTTGGACTGAATTAGGTCCTGCAAAAAGTTTGGTCGCAGAAAGTTTTGTCAAATTTAGCCGTGAAGTATCGATCATCGCGGTACGTGGACAAAATGGTGATGTGAAAACTTGGGCTTTGGCCGAGAATCACCATCATAATGGTATCTTGTCACACTCAATCGTACCTGCACCAAATAGCGCTGATTTACAGCCTGTTGCGCAAGACTATATTACCCGTTTGTTGAAGCACTTAGATTACGTGGGTGTTCTCACACTTGAACTATTTGTCACAGAACAAGGTTTATGCGCCAATGAAATGGCCTGTCGTGTGCATAATTCAGGACATTGGTCAATTGAAGGCGCGATTTGCTCGCAATTTGAAAACCATATTCGTGCGGTTGCAGGTTTACCATTGGGTGCAACTGAAGTGATTCGCCCAAGTGTGATGATCAATATTATTGGTCAGCATCCCAAGTCAGAAGATGTTTTGGCACTGAATGGCGCGCATTTACATCTCTATAATAAGTCTGAACGTACGGGTCGTAAGCTAGGACATATTACTTTGATGCCAAATCATTCAGATGATTTAACAAGTTTATGCCGTCAATTGGCGAAAATATTACCTGTTCCATTGGCATTAACCGATGATATGAGCATCTAAACTTATCCACAACACCTAAAAAAGCGATCTTTGGATCGCTTTTTTTATTTCATATACTTTTTAAATTTAAAAATAGAGAAAGAGTCTATTGTGGATAACTTGTTTTTGATATTTTGAATTTAAAATAGTGGAGGTTGTTTGAATTTAAATGACAGTGGATAAGTGTCTGTGGGTTTTAAATTCAAAACGAGGGTATTGTTTTAAATTTAAAACTGAGGGAGTGGTTAACTTTTAAATTTAAATTGTTGGGTTGTGGGTATCTGTTTCTTCTATAATAACTGCATAAAAAATATGGGTTTGTTATCCTTGTGGGATCCTGTTTGAAACAATCACTCGTTTATATGGAAAAATGAATTTAAAAGTGGATAAGTTTTAAATTTAAAACCGACGTGTTATCCAGTGGTGATGTTTTTGAATTTAAACAAACCTTGTTGATAACTTTTAAATTTAAAATAAAGCCTGAATTATGAATTTAAAAACAGGGTTTTAAATTTAAAAGCCGCCAAATGAATTTAAAGTTACGTTTCCAAACTATACATCTTCATAGAGCGTGTTAAGGTGGAGAGGAAATTTAAATTCAAAAGTTTTGGTTCAGACATGAAACGTCATTTTTCTTTTTTTCTAGGCACTGCCTTATTTACTTTTTTCAATCAGGCGCATGCCGAGCTTGTGATTAACGGTGCAACAGTTTCGACATCGACCACAACAGCAGCTGTTACCAGCAGTAATTATACGCCAAATTCCAATTTCCAGGGTTGTATTGCCAATTTACGTTCACAGGCGATTGCATCGGGTGTATCAGGTGCAACGTATGATCGCTATACGCAAAATTTAACCCCAGATTATTCCGTGATTGATAAATTAAATTATCAGCCTGAATTTTCGACACCGATCTGGGATTATTTGTCGGGCCTTGTGGATAACGAGCGTGTACAAGCAGGGCAGCAAAAACTTAGTCAACATCGTGCCGTCTTGAACCGAGTTGAGCAGGCATATGGTGTGCCTGCCGAAACGGTCGTAGCAGTGTGGGGCGTCGAAAGTAACTATGGTGATATTTCGGGTAAATATCCTTTATTACAGGCATTGGGTACTTTGAGCTGTGAAGGTCGCCGTCAAAGTTATTTCCGTGGCGAGTTTTTTGCCACCATGCGTATTTTACAACGTGGTGATTTAACCCAAGACCAGCTTTATGGTTCATGGGCTGGTGCGTTTGGCCATACTCAATTTATGCCATCAACTTATGAACGTTTAGCCGTCGATTTCGATGGAGATGGCCGCCGTGATTTGGTTTCAAGTACCACCGATGCCTTGGCTTCGACAGCTAATTTCTTAAAACGAGCAGGGTGGCAAACTGGCATGCCGTGGGGTTTTGAAGTCAAAATTCCACAAGGGATGTCGATCTCTGGTGAAAGTCGTCGTAATAAGAAAGCACTGAATAGCTGGATTGCGCAAGGGGTCACCCGGGCTGATGGTACTGCGTTGATTCAAGGTAATTTATCGGGCAGTACACCAGCTGGTTTGATTTCACCAGCGGGTGCCAATGGTCCATTATTCCTAGTATTTAAAAATTTCGATGCAATTTATAGTTATAACGCGGCTGAAAGCTATGGTTTAGCCATTGCGCATTTATCCGATCGTTTACGTGGGGGTACGCCATTTTTAACTGCTTGGCCAACCGATGATGCTGGGACATCCCGTGCAGAACGTCGTGAAATTCAAAAGTTTTTAGTGCAACGTGGTTATGATATTGGTGCAGTCGATGGTTTGATTGGTGATAAAAGCCGACAAGCAATTCGCCAAGAACAAACTCGCTTAGGTTTGAACCCGACTGGACGCGCAGGGCAGCAGATTCTTCGTGCGTTCCGTCAGGAACAAGCGAAGCAAATGATGCGGTAAATTTATATCAGATAAAATAAAAAGGTCTGCCAAGTGCAGACCTTTTTAATTAAGGCGCAGTATCTAGTTTAACTGCTTCTAAAATATCAAAAATCACAGCGGTGACATCTTGGCTTAAATCACGATCATTAAAGATTTCGTAAGCTGTGATGGTAACATCGGTATCACTTGGTAATTGTTTTTGTTCTTCTTCAATCAAGTGTTCGATCGGTAATAGTGTTTGTTTGATCTCAAGGTGCAATACTTCATCATAAGCAAGATTTTCATCTTCAAGCTCTAACTCTTGCTCATTGAAATAGGGAATTAAGATGGCATGGAGATAAGGGCTAATATCTTGAATATTCAAGAGTTCGATATCACGAGTTTGTTCAATCGTACTGATGTGGTCGTTCACTTCAATTAAGATATGATAATAACTCATGCTGATCTCCATTAAGGCTAAGATGATGTTTTATCATCACAATAACATGAATAAATCAAAAGAATCGACCCATTCTTGTTATTGCTTAGCAGATCATCTTATATCTACCTATTATGTTTTATTGATCTGTTTTTAATCAGCTAAACCTAGTAGCTTTAGATCAGTATCAGTCAGTTGAAAATCTTTCGCATCCTGATCTTTAATACGTGGATACATCAAAGATCTTGGATCACGAGTATGCTTTAGACCCAGAGCATGACCAAATTCGTGTGCTAAGGTTAAACGTAAGTCATCAGTTGATGAAAATTCATAAATAAAAATCTGTTTTCCATCAAATTGACCTTTGTGTAGCACTTCAGGTTTAAATGTCTCATTAAAATCATTTACTGAAGCACTTAACTGTTGATGGACTTGTTTTGATTTTTCAGCTTTTGCCTGACTTTGCTGGACTTTTTGGTTGTATTCCGTAATTTTTGCCTGCAACTTTTGGGCTTGTTGCTGCAATTGTTGTTGCTGTTTTTGCAGTGCAGTGAACAATGCTTTATTGTTACTGTCTGCTTTATATTGTGCTAAGCCTTGCTGATACTGTTGCGCCTGAGTTTCGTAAGCTTTCTTTTGTAGCTCAAGTTGTGCATTGCTTTCTACTAAATCAGCATTGGTTTTCTGCAACTTCTCATTTTTATTCAACCAATTCTGTTGTTCTTGCTCAAGTTGGCTCAAACTTTCAGCACGTTTCATGCTGCGAATTTGTCGTTGGTCAAAAACGAGATTAATCACGAAATCTGCTTCAGGGTCATAAACAAAATATTTTTGACCGGTATTCTTTTCCCAAATTGCAGCTGCTTGTTTACTTAAGTCGATCATTTGCTGTGGATCGATGTTCAAGCGAGGGTCAAGTTCAGCAATGCGATAGCGCAACGGTTGTTCTGTGCTGTAGCGAACTTGTGACTGTGCTGGAGCAGTCGCGCTAATTTTAGCAAAAGTCGAGACTGGGGCTAGCACGGTAAAACATGCAGCCAAAACGAGAGATAAAAGACGCATAATAGGAGATAAAGCTTGAAAGAGGTCACATTTTAGTCAAAAAAAATCAGTAGTCAAATTGATGGAAGAAGGTTCAACTTATGAGTTTTAACGATATTTCTGGAAAATGAATAAAAATACATTTGTAGACATATTGGTAAAAAAACGAGATAAAAAAACAGGGTTTGTTTATTAAATGATCTAAAACCAATGCCAGAACAACTGTTTATTTTTTATTTTTAATGTACTCAATCTTTAAGAGATGATCAAAGTGTGTTGCAAAAACATTTTTTTACATCTCCAAAAATACATTCCATTTCACATAAAATATTTATTTATTTGTACAAAAACTATACTTAAAGTCTATTGGTTGTTAATTCTTGTAAAGTATTCATGTTGTATGGGTCATTAATAAATGGCTTTTACCAAATCTTTATCTGAGTCGGTTAGCGCAAACTGTTGGAAATTTTGCTTTTGGATCACAGGGTACATCAGTGAGCTTGGGTCATTGGTATGCTCTAAACCAAGCGCATGACCAAATTCATGTGCTAAGGTCAAACGCAAATCATTGGTAGAAGAAAATTCATAAATCAGGATTTGTTTGCCGTTAAAGTGACCTTTATGGAATAAATGTGGTTGAAATACCTGATTAAATTGGCTTGCTGATGCAACCAGTTGTTGATTGGTTTGATTTAGATTCTGAATGCGCTGATTGAGCTGCTGTGTACGCTGGTTATGTTCTTGAACTTCGCGTTGTAACATTAAAGACTGTTGTTCTAAGACCCTTTGTCTTTGTGAAAATTGTTGAGCCAAATCTTTAGAACTAGAACGTGTTTGGTTGAAACGCAAAACTTCGGTATTGTATTGCTGGAATTGGAGATTGAGCTGTGCCTGTTTACTGGCGATTAAAGCCGTTGTTCTTTGAATTTCCGCTTTAAGTTGTTGTAATTGTAGATTTTGATTTTCCCACTGTTTTTGTTGTTGTTTCAGTTGATCTAGACCTTGTAGGCGATCCGTGCTGCGTTGTTGACGCTCGTCAAAGATTAAATTGATGCTGAATTCGGCTTGTGGATCATAAATAAAGTTTTGCTGTCCTGTTTCTTGTTCCCAAAGTTTGGCTGCTTGTTGGGTGAGTTCGAGGACTTGTTGTTGGCTTAAATTAAAGCGTGGATCAATATCAGCTATACGATAATGCACTATTTTTTTTGTGGTTTGGTGTCGATGAGCATCCATATGATTGATGTTTGCTTGTGCGTTGCCTAACTGAGGTATGCTGACACTTAAATAAGCAATAAAGAATGCTAGATAATGAAATCGCATTGTGAAACCCCCCAAATAAAACTTATTTTTCATCATTATTTTGTGGGCGTCAAAATGCTATGTATTTAATAAATAAAACTAAAAAATGTGATTTTGTTCTAATAAATAAAAAATTGGATCGAGTGATTTGCACAATAAAAAAATCAATAAAATGTTTGTTTTTTGATCGTAAGTTAAAAAATATCAAGGGATTAAATTTATAAAAGCATAAATTAGGTTGGTGGAGTGCAAAAAATCAGCCAATTGTTAACTTTTGTAAAATTAATGCGAAGTTGAAAAGTTTTTTACTTTTTAGTTAAAAATTGCTGGATTGTGACATTTATAGTCCATCCAATTTGAATCATTTTTAGGGGGATAAGACCATAACAATTTACTGTGATTATCTTGCGAGTAAAAGAGAGAGGTCTGCTTGGGTCAAACGGAAATGCGTTGTATTTTGATCTCTCATAATGGGATACATCAGTGCTTGAGGATCATCACTATGCTCTAAACTCAAAGCATGACCTAGCTCATGTGCGATGGTTAAACGTAAATCATCTGGAGATTCAAACTCATAAATTAATATTTGTTTGCCATTAAATAGACCTTTATGAAATAAATGTGGCTTAAAGCGTTGTTTGTATTGGCTGACCGAAGCATTGAGCTGCTGGTCTAAACTATTCAACTCATCAACTTGTTGATTTAACTGAATGATTCTCTGATTATATTGATCAATTTCTTGCTGTAGTAACTGCACATTTTGAGATAAGGCATGTTGCTGTTGTTGGAAATATTCAAGATTGGCAAAAGAGCTGGGATGCCGTTGTGCATTTTGCTGTTCTAGATTGTAGCGTTGGATTTGCTGATTCAGTTGCTGTTGTTTTGAGTCGAGAAGCTGCTTACTACGTAGGATTTCCTGTTCAATCTGATCAAGCTGCTGCTTTTTCTCTACCCAGTGTTGTTGATTCGATTTAAGCTGGCTAAGGTGTTCGCGACGTTGTTCGCTTTCCATTTGACGCTCATCATAGATCAGGTGAATCGCGAGCTGAGCATTGGGGTCATAGACAAAATAATCTTGCCCTGTGCCATCTTTCCAGATTTGGGTTGCTTGTTGGCTAATGGCTTGTACTTGCTCGATACTGAGTTTAAAACGAGGATCGACTTCGGCAATACGATAGCGTAGGCGTGTATCAAGTGGGCTGCTAATTCGATCAGTGAGCGAATTAAATTTAAGTTGTGGGTGTTGGCGGGTTTGATAACCCGACCAGAGTATAAAGAGGAGCAATGCAATAATGAAGGCGAGTTTCATTCAGTATTTTTTTTAAATAAAGGTTGGTACAGACTGGGTATGACTAAAATTCCCCAGATGAGTGTAGAGAGAATGTTGCCTAGCTCATAAAAAATAGCACCTAGACCAGACATAAATGTCCATGAATAGCTCGGTAAAAGATAAATAAGTAACAGTGGGAAAAAACTATAGACATAAATCTTTCTTGCCCATTCTTTAAATAGTAGCAAGCCAATCAATACAATAATAAAACCAACCGAAATTATGCCTGAGATGAAAAGTTCCCATTGTTGAGGGTCTTTTGTTAATAGTTCATTAATTGCAATTGAGGTTTCATCGTATGCATCAAATATGACACTTATCAAAATACTAAGTAGGGAAAAGATAAGCATTAATCTAAATTTGGTTTTGCTCAGTACGGGATCTGTTTTCATCTTCTATCTAGGTATCATTCTTTTAGTGCTTTGGATTATACAGAAAAAAGTTTCGCTTATTTAAACTGCTTTGCTGATGATGCGATTAGTTTGGAAGTGTTGTTCAATTACTTGTTATTCATTGGAACAGCTGCCATATTGAATTTTATTGCTGAATATCAATAAAAATGCAAAGGAATATGCATGCTGAAATATCTACTCAAAGCGCCTGAGGCTGCATGGGCTGCGGCTTCACCCGCAGCAGCAAAAGCAGAAAATCTAAAAATCAAATATTTGGGGACAGCAGGGTTTATCTTGTCTGATTCCAATCGAACCTTAGTACTTGATCCTTTTATCAGCCGTCCAAATCTCTGGCAGACTTTGACCCAGCCGTTATGTAGCGATCCCGCTTTGGTCAAACACTATATTCCATATGCAGATGAGGTACTGATTGGGCATGCGCATTATGACCATATTTTGGATGCACCAGAGCTTTGCAAACAAACAGGGGCTCGTTTGATCGGTTCGGAAGCGAGTTTAATGTATGGGCGTTCCGCAGGCTTGCTTGAGCAACAGATGCAAGCCACGCAGGGAAGGGAGGTGATTCACTGTGGCGAGTGGCAAGTGGTCGGTTTACCTTCAATTCACGGTAAAGCACTGTTTGGTCGTATTCCATTACCAGGAGATATGACCACACCACCGCCTTTTCCACCGAAGTTTCATCAGCTGCGACATGGCTTAGTCTTGAACTGGTGGATTGATACAGGGCAACTGCGAGTTGTTCACATTGATTCTGCGGATTTTATTGAGCAAGAGCTGCAGGGCAGACAGGCAGATATCGTGTGTCTTTGCGCGATAGGGCGTAAATATCGTCCAAACTATGTCAAAGATGTGGTGCGGTTATTGAAACCGAAATACATTATTCCATGCCACTGGGATACGATGGTGACGCCGATTGATGCGCCACCGCAGTTGTTGCCAGGGGTAAATATTCCTGAGTTTATTGAAGAAATAAAAGCTTGTGGTGTCGTGCCTTTGTTTATGCCGATTTTGGGTGAGCTATATTTTGACCAATCTGTAAAAGTTTAAGGCATAAAAAAACCGCGCTTGCGCGCGGTCTTTTTTAAAGAGACAAATTATTTTTTGTCATCTTTTACTTCTGTGAACTCAGCATCTACAACGCCATCGTCCGCTTTCTGTTGTTGACCAGCATCACCACCTTGGAATGCATTTGGATCAAAACCTTCTGCACCGCCAGCACCTTGCGCTTGTTCATAAGCACGTTGAGTAATTGGCATCAAGATGTTTTGTAAAGCTTCAGTTTTCGCTTTGATGTCTTCAACATCATTTTCTTTGGTAGCTGCTTCAAGCTCAGAAACCGCAGTCGCGATCGCAGTTTTTTCATCTTCAGTAACTTTATCACCAAGATCTTTTACTGCTTTGTTTGAGCTAGAAACTAAAGCATCCGCTTCGTTGCGTGCTTTTGCTAACTCTTCAAACTTACGGTCTTCTTCTGCATTCGCTTCAGCATCTTTGATCATTGCTTCGATTTCAGCATCAGACAAACCTGAGTTTGCTTTGATCTGGATCGATTGCTCTTTACCAGTGCTCTTATCTTTCGCAGATACTTTTAAGATACCGTCAGCATTGATGTCGAACGATACTTCAATTTGCGGTACACCACGTGGAGCAGGTGGGATATCGCCTAATTGGAAGTTACCCAACAATTTGTTTTGTTGAGCCATTTTACGTTCACCTTGGAACACTGAAATGTCTACAGCAGGCTGGTTATCAGCAGCAGTCGAGAACACTTGAGATTTCTTCGCAGGAATCGTGGTGTTTTTCTCAATGATCGCTGTTAATACGCCACCCATGGTTTCGATACCAAGTGTTAACGGTGTTACATCTAATAAAAGTACGTCAGTTTTGTCACCAGACAATACCGCACCTTGAATCGCTGCACCAATCGCAACTGCTTCATCAGGGTTCACGTCTTTACGTGGCTCTTTGCCAAAGAATTCTTGTACTTTTTGTTGTACAAGTGGCATACGAGACTGACCGCCCACCAAGATCACGTCAGAGATGTCAGAAGTCGAAAGACCAGCATCTTTAAGTGCAATACGGCAAGGCTCAATTGTACGAGCAACTAAGTCAGCCACTAAACCTTCAAGTTTTGCACGTGTTACGTTGATCACTAAGTGTTTAGGACCAGTCGCATCAGCCGTGATGTATGGAAGGTTGATTTCAGTTGCATTTGACGAAGAAAGCTCGATTTTTGCTTTTTCAGCAGCTTCTTTCAAACGTTGTAACGCAAGTGGATCATTTTTCAAGTTCACACTTTGTTCTTTCTTGAATTCTTCAACCAAGAATTCAATTAACGCGTTATCAAAGTCTTCACCACCAAGGAAAGTATCACCGTTTGTTGATAACACTTCGATTTGTTGGTCGCCATCAAGGTCAGCGATTTCAATGATTGATACGTCGAATGTACCACCACCTAAGTCATAAACCGCGATTTTACGATCGCCTTCTTTTTTGTCCATACCGAACGCAAGTGCCGCAGCAGTTGGTTCGTTGATGATACGTTTAACATCAAGACCTGCAATTTTACCTGCATCTTTAGTTGCTTGACGTTGTGCATCGTTAAAGTAAGCAGGAACAGTAATCACTGCTTCAGTAACGGTTTCACCTAAATAGTCTTCTGCTGTTTTTTTCATCTTTTTCAAGATTTCAGCAGAGATTTGTTGAGGTGCTAATTTTTTATCGTTTACTTCAACCCAAGCATCGCCATTGTCAGCTTTGATGATTTTGTAAGGTACAAGACCGATGTCTTTTTGTACCGCTTGATCTTCATAACGACGACCAATTAAACGCTTGATTGCGAATAATGTGTTTTTTGGGTTAGTTACAGCCTGACGCTTTGCACTTTGACCAACTAAGATCTCGCCATCTTTGTATGCAATGATTGATGGAGTTGTGCGTGCGCCTTCTGCATTTTCAATTACTTTTACTTTATCGCCTTCAAGTACAGCAACACATGAGTTGGTAGTACCTAAGTCAATACCAATAATTTTTGCCATTGTTTGTGTTCCTCTAAAATTTTGTGAATCCTCAGATTACCCCCCTTGTTACAGGGACGTTGAAAGAGGATTTTCTTGTTATTCGATATGAGAGTTAATCGGTTTTTTTCAAGCATTTTTATGAAAAAAAATCAAAAAACTCTCAAATTTTTGCAATTTTGAGCAAATAAATACGTTGCTCGCCTGAATTATTGACCCACCATTACCATTGCTGGTCGGAGTAGACGACCATTTAAGGTATAGCCTTTCTGTAAAACAGCACCAATTTGATTGGCTTGAGCCGTTGGATCGATGCCAACAGCTTGGTGTAAATCCGCATTGAAGCCATTTTGTGTATCAGCTTCGACCACACCAAATTTTTCCAGCGTCGTTAATAGTGATTTCAAAGTGAGCTTAATCCCTTCAAGCACAGGGGTTTGCTCTTCACCAGCAGCTTGAATCGCACGTTCTAGGTTGTCGACAGAATCCAATAATTCTTTCGCAAATTTTTCCAGCACAGTCTCTTTATGCTTTTCAGATTCACGTTGAATACGTTCAACGCTTTTTTGTGCTTCATAAACAGCATTGGCTGTACGTGCTTTTTCTAGTTTCAAGCTTTCTTCGAGTTTAGTGATTTGCGCTTGTAAATCTTCAACGCTAAGCTCGTTTGCTTGCTCTACACCTTCAGCTTGAGTTTGTTCAGCCTGTTGCTCATTTTGAATGTCTTGAGCTTGCTCATTGTGCTCATTAGCCATTGATGATCTCCGTTGAAAAAAGTTCTTAAACATGTACAGTCCTTTTAGCGTGAATGCTCATAGGGTTAAACCCGAACTGCCACATCTTGGTCATTCATAGATAGGGATGAAGTATGGGCAAGGCGACAAAATTCAAGCGTTCAGGTCGATTTAAATCTTTTAATTTTGTTGATTTAGGTAAAAACTTAAGTTTTCGATCACAAAAGCAATAAATTCTTGAGTTATTTTCGGCAAATGCTGTCTTGATGCATAGACTAAAGACAAGGTCAGGTCTGGTGCGGAAAAATCAGAAAATACCTGTTGTAAACGTTGATGAGCAATATCTTTGCGTACCAATAAAGTTGGCAACATGGCAATGCCTTGTGCCTTGAGACACATTTGATAAAGCGCGATCACGTCATTGCTTTTAAACGTAACATTTAAAGGATAGTTCTGGGGTTGCTGATCTGTATCAAACAATGTCCAGTATTGATTATGGGTATGATGAGCAATACATTCATGTTGAATGAGTTGACTAGGATGCAACAGGGGAGTGTGATCCTGTAAATAGTGGGGATGCGCGCAAAAGATAGATTCAATCTGACAGACTGGACGAGCAATCAGCCCATCCGCGACTTTCTGGGTAATGCGTAGAGCAAGATCAACATGCGCATCCATTAAGTCGACGGTATTTTCAGTTAAATACACATCAAAATGAATCTGCGGATAGCGTTTCTTAAACTGTTTAATACATTCATTGACCCCCAATTGAAACAGAAACAAGCCACAGGTAAAGCGAATCGTCCCACTATGTTGTTCAGGGGCGGCCAATCCTTCGAGCAAGTGTTGCTGCTGTAAAATATTTTCACAATAGACCAGTGCTTTTTCACCTGCTGGGGTCAGTGAAACTTTACGGGTATTGCGTTGAAACAAACGAGTTGAAAAGGTTTGTTCAAGGTGTTCTAAATAGCGAGACACCATGGCTTTAGAGTAATCTAAATGTTCGGCTGCTTTGCTGAGATTGCCCTGATGGGCAATACATACGAAGACTTGAATGGCTTTTAAGGTATCCATGTTTATTATCATTGTTGCAAGATATGCAACATTTTATCTTAATTTAGAGTGTTTATTCAGCAATAATTGCAATTTAAAGTGTTCCTTATCAGATTGGAGACGATAAGATGAACACCAAACCTTATATCATTGCTTTATCCACTTTAGCGGCAACATCTGCGGCTTTTGCACAAGACTTAAAAATTCAAAACTTTTTGGCTCAGCCTGAGCACTTCGGTGTGACCTCAACCTTAATTGAAGGTGACAAAGAAGTCTTATTGGTGAATGCCCAATTTTCTAAATCAGAAGCATTGCGTATCGCTGCTGACATTCTAGATAGTGGTAAAACCTTAAAAACGATTTTTGTCAGCTATGGCGATCCAGACTTCTATTTTGGTTTAGATGTGTTTAAGCAATACTTTCCGAATGTGCAGGTGATTGCGACCCCTGAAACAGTGAAGCATATTCAGGATACACAAGCGCTGAAAGTACAGTATTGGGGACCAAAAATGGGTGCCAATGCACCGAGCAAGATTATTGTTCCCCAAGCGTATACGGCTAAAACCTTAAAATTAGAAAATGAAAATATCGAAATCAAAGGTAACAAAGAACTCACTTATTTATGGATTCCGAGTGCCAAAGCTGTTGTTGGTGGTATTCCAGTGTCATCGGGTATTCATCTTTGGACTGCTGATACCCCAACAGCCAAAGATCGTGCAGAAGTGGTACAGACCTTAGAGAGTATCAAAGCACTCAATCCGCAAGTTGTGGTACCCGCGCATATGAAAGCGGGTGCAGCGGAAGGATTGGATGCGGTGAATTTCTCAATTGACTATTTAAAGCAATATGAGAAAGCAGTCAAAGTAACCAAGAACTCAGCTGAATTAATCCAAATGATGCAAAAACAGTATCCTGCTTTAGGTGAATCAAGCAGCTTAGAGTTAGGTGCTAAAGTGGTTAAAGGCGAGATGAAATGGCCTTAATGCCGGGTAGATAAGATGAAGAACCGTGATGAGCAGTCACGGTTTTTTTATGGGTGCTACATTTATTTTTAATTAAAATTACCCAATTGTAATCTTTTGAGAAGCTTATGCAGTGTTTCTATGAATTATCAAAAAATAAGATAAACGCTTTTTTACAGGCAAAATAAAAATGAAATTACTTAGACCAGAACAGCTTAGCCATTTTGTTTGATTTAAAAAATATGTGAAACATCAACATGGTTGGTTTAAGAAAAGTTTCAAAACAATGCAGCTTACATAACAAACTGCAACTAATCCGCATCACGTCCAAGAAAAAAATTGTGAATTATAGGCAACGCAAAGACAACTTTGCTTTTTGTCATAAATGAAAGGAAATACACAATGAAAAAGTTAGCATTGATCTCTATGGTTGTATCTGGTGTTGCATTAACAGCTGTAGGTTGCTCGACTCAAGGTGGTTTGGATGCTTCAGGCTCTGCTCAAACCAGTGCAAGCCCAACAGGCGTACAAGGTGGTGTTGGTGTACAAGCAGGTTCATCAGTTGATGTTCAACCTGGTGGCGTTTCTGCTGATGTTTCTGGTTCGGCATCCGGTTCAGCTGGTACGACTGCGCAATAATTTTTTAGGTTTAAGTTGGCTTCGTATAAGATTGAACATTAGATGCCGCATGCAATCTTACGAATGTACTGCTATACATTGCGCGAAGTTGACTTAATTCATAAAACTGACACTTTTGAAGTGCTATAAAACTAGAACGAATTCATTGGTTCTAGTTTTATTGATTTAACAAAAAATGTTAAAACATCATTTAATTGACATAAAAAGTGGATATGAATAAGCACTATGGTTAATGACTTTTTGATAATAGCCCTTTAGCGTACGACATATTTTTCAAATCTTGAACTTGATCTAAGACTTTAGAAAAGCATATAGTCGAAGACAACAAGAATTATGGACAGAGCGAAGAAGGGGACAGAAGTGACAGCATTACCTCAAAGAATTCAAACAATTTTAGATAAAGGACAAGGTCCTGCTGCACGAGCACTTGATAAGCTCCCCAAAATTGTACAAGAGTCTCTCGCTAAGCTTTTGGCTTATCCATACCAATATCCAGATTTAGACTCATTTACCAAATGCCTGATGGCAGTTCAAATTAAACAAGGTCGCATTGGTTTTATTGGTGATGATCCGATAGAGTCTCGTCGTCAGTTTGATGCACAAATGTTGGCAATTATTAATAAGCCGACATCGATTGAATCGGTTGAAGATATTCGTCTTCCTTTGCAAAGCGGGACAGTCTTTGCTAGACATTATCATCCTGCGCCCAATAAGAAATTGCCGATCATCGTGTTTTATCATGGTGGTGGTTTTGTGGTGGGCGGTTTGGATACCCATGACGAAGCTTGTCGTATAATTGCCAAGTACGCAAAAGTACAAGTACTCAGTATTGATTATCCACTAGCACCAGAAGCATCACCACAACTGTTGATCAAATCATGTGAAGATGCATTGGCATGGGTTTATCAAAATCGCCGTCAGTTAAAAATCTATAAAAATCGTATCGCTGTTGCAGGGGATAGTGCTGGTGGTAATATTAGTACCGTGGTTGCACAGCATTCTGTAGGCAAAGCCTATGCACCACAAGCACAGCTATTGATTTATCCAGTCGTTGATTTCAAAAGCCGCCATCCATCGTTTTATGCTTATGGTGAGGGCTTGGTGTTGACCAGTAAAGATGTGGATTATGTGACTGACTATTATGCGACACGGCATGATGTCGCATTAGATGACCCTTTAATCTCACCAACCTATGGAAGTCTCAGAAAGTTGGCACCTGCTTATGTGATTACTGCTGGACATGACTTACTGCATGATGAGGGGGCGATCTATAGTCATAAACTTAGACAAAATGGTGTCAAAGTCCAATATGTTGATTACCCAGATCAGACACATGGCTTTATCAACCTCACACCCGTCTCAAGTAAGGCAAAACGCAATACCATTGAAGTTGCCAAAAACTTTAGAAAGTTCTGGGATAAACATAGTTAATTATGTCTGAGCCGATGTTTCACGTGAAACATCGGTTTTTTGTTTTAACGATAACAAATAGAAATAGCAAAAAAGAATGAGCAAAACTAAGATGAGCATTCACAACAAATCTATGTTCAAGCCGAGAAAAGCAATGATGAAAAAGTTGTTCATGACAACAGGTTTAATTCTGGCAAGCAGCCATTTATTTGCAAATACCATGGTTGATATGAAAACCAGTATGGGGAACATTGAAATTGAACTTTTTGATGATAAAGCACCTGTATCTGCAAAGAACTTTGAAAGCTATGTAAAAAGCAACTTTTATACAGGCACAATTTTCCATCGTGTTATTCCAGGTTTTATGGTGCAGGGTGGTGGTCTAGATGCAAATATGATTGAGAAGACAACTAAAGCTCCAATTGTAAATGAAGCAAGCAACGGCTTGAAAAATACTCGCGGTACTTTGGCGATGGCACGTACGCAAAACCCAAACTCTGCAAGTAGTCAATTCTTTATTAATGTTGCTGACAATAACTTTTTAAATAAGTCACCAATGGATGCGGGTTACGCTGTATTTGGTAAAGTGACTAAAGGTATGGATATTGTCGATAAGATCGTAAATGTACCAACGGCAAACTACGGAATGCATCAAAATGTACCGAAACAGCCGATTAAAATTATCAGTGTACAGATAAAGAACAGTAAGTAAAAAACAAAGCAGAAATATGTTTAAAATATTTCTGCTTTAATTTTATATGCTTACGACAATTACGCTGCTTTGTTAAACAGGTTGGTGTGTAAAAAAAGAACATTCAATAAAACAAGGGTTTAAAAAGACTTGCGTACCAAAAAAAATCTCCTATAATGCACACATCCCGACGCGATGAAGCAAAAATAACTTAGCTTTACTGGTTAAGTTGTTAAAATTTATTGCGTTGATTTGCCACTGACGAGGTGGTGAAATGATCATTAAGAGAATAGAAGAACAACTTGTGTGGATTTTTACTGATTGATCGATCGAAAATATTTCATTGATTGAATGGTAGAAATTTCTCGAAGTTTATTTGAGCGAATTTTTAGTCAGAAAATTGATGAGCCAAGATTTGTAGCCATAAGCTACTAATGATTTTAAACTGAAGAGTTTGATCATGGCTCAGATTGAACGCTGGCGGCAGGCTTAACACATGCAAGTCGAGCGGGGAAGGGTAGCTTGCTACCTAACCTAGCGGCGGACGGGTGAGTAATGCTTAGGAATCTGCCATTTAGTGGGGGACAACATTCCGAAAGGAATGCTAATACCGCATACGTCCTACGGGAGAAAGCAGGGGATCTTCGGACCTTGCGCTAAATGATGAGCCTAAGTCGGATTAGCTAGTTGGTGGGGTAAAGGCCTACCAAGGCGACGATCTGTAGCGGGTCTGAGAGGATGATCCGCCACACTGGGACTGAGACACGGCCCAGACTCCTACGGGAGGCAGCAGTGGGGAATATTGGACAATGGGCGGAAGCCTGATCCAGCCATGCCGCGTGTGTGAAGAAGGCCTTTTGGTTGTAAAGCACTTTAAGCGAGGAGGAGGCTCTTCTAGTTAATACCTAGGATGAGTGGACGTTACTCGCAGAATAAGCACCGGCTAACTCTGTGCCAGCAGCCGCGGTAATACAGAGGGTGCGAGCGTTAATCGGATTTACTGGGCGTAAAGCGTGCGTAGGCGGCTTTTTAAGTCGGATGTGAAATCCCCGAGCTTAACTTGGGAATTGCATTCGATACTGGGAAGCTAGAGTATGGGAGAGGATGGTAGAATTCCAGGTGTAGCGGTGAAATGCGTAGAGATCTGGAGGAATACCGATGGCGAAGGCAGCCATCTGGCCTAATACTGACGCTGAGGTACGAAAGCATGGGGAGCAAACAGGATTAGATACCCTGGTAGTCCATGCCGTAAACGATGTCTACTAGCCGTTGGGGCCTTTGAGGCTTTAGTGGCGCAGCTAACGCGATAAGTAGACCGCCTGGGGAGTACGGTCGCAAGACTAAAACTCAAATGAATTGACGGGGGCCCGCACAAGCGGTGGAGCATGTGGTTTAATTCGATGCAACGCGAAGAACCTTACCTGGTCTTGACATAGTAAGAACTTTCCAGAGATGGATTGGTGCCTTCGGGAACTTACATACAGGTGCTGCATGGCTGTCGTCAGCTCGTGTCGTGAGATGTTGGGTTAAGTCCCGCAACGAGCGCAACCCTTTTCCTTATTTGCCAGCGGGTTAAGCCGGGAACTTTAAGGATACTGCCAGTGACAAACTGGAGGAAGGCGGGGACGACGTCAAGTCATCATGGCCCTTACGACCAGGGCTACACACGTGCTACAATGGTCGGTACAAAGGGTTGCTACCTAGCGATAGGATGCTAATCTCAAAAAGCCGATCGTAGTCCGGATTGGAGTCTGCAACTCGACTCCATGAAGTCGGAATCGCTAGTAATCGCGGATCAGAATGCCGCGGTGAATACGTTCCCGGGCCTTGTACACACCGCCCGTCACACCATGGGAGTTTGTTGCACCAGAAGTAGGTAGTCTAACCGCAAGGAGGACGCTTACCACGGTGTGGCCGATGACTGGGGTGAAGTCGTAACAAGGTAGCCGTAGGGGAACCTGCGGCTGGATCACCTCCTTAACGAAAGATTGACGATCGGTAAGAATCCACAACAAGTTGTTCTTCGAAGATGTATCTGAGGGTCTGTAGCTCAGTTGGTTAGAGCACACGCTTGATAAGCGTGGGGTCACAAGTTCAAGTCTTGTCAGACCCACCAAATCTGATTGCAGTAGCTTAGATTGAAAGATATGTCGTTCATTAAATGATAAGCTGGGGACTTAGCTTAGTTGGTAGAGCGCCTGCTTTGCACGCAGGAGGTCAGGAGTTCGACTCTCCTAGTCTCCACCATACATTACGAAGTAATGTAGAAAACGAAAGTTAAATTCCAAGATAGCTTATAGAAATTAATAAATAAGAAGATCGAAAGATCTTAGTTTATTAACTTCTGTGATTTATCACAGTTTACTACTCACCGACGAGGTGGTAGTTAATCATTAACAGATTAGAAAATTGAGTCTGAAATAAATTGTTCACTCAATTCATTCGAAAGAATGAAATTGAGAACTAGCAAAAACACTGAATCAAGCGTTTTGGTATATGAATTTAGATTGAAGCTGTATGGTGATTAAGTTCACAGACAACAAACCAGTAGCAATTAAGTTTGCAACGATAACACTCACTTGTATGTGTTAACGACTGTTTGGGGTTGTATAGTCAAGTAATTAAGTGCATGTGGTGGATGCCTTGGCAGTCAGAGGCGATGAAAGACGTGATAGCCTGCGAAAAGCTCCGGGGAGGCGGCAAATATCCTTTGATCCGGAGATTTCTGAATGGGGGAACCCACCCGCTATAAGGCGGGTATCATAAGCTGAATACATAGGCTTATGAAGCGAACGAGGGGAAGTGAAACATCTCAGTACCCTTAGGAAAAGAAATCAATTGAGATTCCCTTAGTAGCGGCGAGCGAACGGGGAGCAGCCCATTAAGTTGTGTGTGTTCTAGTGGAACGCTCTGGGAAGTGCGAACGTAGAGGGTGATATTCCCGTACACGAAAGGGCACACACAATGATGACGAGTAGGGCGAGGCACGTGAAACCTTGTCTGAATATGGGGGGACCATCCTCCAAGGCTAAATACTCCTGACTGACCGATAGTGAACCAGTACCGTGAGGGAAAGGCGAAAAGAACCCCTGTGAGGGGAGTGAAATAGATCCTGAAACCGCATGCATACAAGCAGTGGGAGCCGACTTGTTCGGTGACTGCGTACCTTTTGTATAATGGGTCAGCGACTTATATTCAGTAGCAAGGTTAACCGCATAGGGGAGCCGTAGAGAAATCGAGTCTTAATAGGGCGTTTAGTTGCTGGGTATAGACCCGAAACCAGGCGATCTATCCATGAGCAGGTTGAAGGTTGGGTAACACTAACTGGAGGACCGAACCCACTGTCGTTGAAAAGCCAGGGGATGACTTGTGGATAGGGGTGAAAGGCTAATCAAGCCTGGTGATAGCTGGTTCTCCCCGAAAGCTATTTAGGTAGCGCCTCGGACGAATACCATTGGGGGTAGAGCACTGTTTCGGCTAGGGGGTCATCCCGACTTACCAAACCGATGCAAACTCCGAATACCAATGAGTACTATCCGGGAGACAGACTGCGGGTGCTAACGTCCGTAGTCAAGAGGAAAACAATCCAGACCGCCAGCTAAGGCCCCAAAATCATAGTTAAGTGGGAAACGATGTGGGAAGGCATAGACAGCTAGGAGGTTGGCTTAGAAGCAGCCACCCTTTAAAGAAAGCGTAATAGCTCACTAGTCGAGTCGGCCTGCGCGGAAGATGTAACGGGGCTAAAACTATGTGCCGAAGCTGCGGATTTGACATTAGTCAAGTGGTAGGGGAGCGTTCTGTAAGCCGATGAAGGTGTATTGAGAAGTATGCTGGAGGTATCAGAAGTGCGAATGCTGACGTGAGTAACGACAAAACGGGTGAAAAACCCGTTCGCTGAAAGACCAAGGGTTCCAGTCCAACGTTAATCGGGGCTGGGTGAGTCGACCCCTAAGGCGAGGCCGAGAGGCGTAGTCGATGGGAAATTGGTTAATATTCCAATACTTCTGTGTAATGCGATGAGAGGACGGAGAAGGTTAAGTCAGCCTGGCGTTGGTTGTCCAGGTGGAAGGTTGTAGGCATGTATCTTAGGCAAATCCGGGGTACTCTATGCTGAGAACTGATAGCAAGCTGTACTTGTACAGTGAAGTGGCTGATACCATGCTTCCAGGAAAAGTCTCTAAGCTTCAGTTACACAGGAATCGTACCCGAAACCGACACAGGTGGTCAGGTCGAGTAGACCAAAGCGCTTGAGAGAACTCTGCTGAAGGAACTAGGCAAAATGGTACCGTAACTTCGGGAGAAGGTACGCTGCTGACGGTGATGGGACTTGCTCCCTGAGCTATTGGCAGCCACAGAAACCAGGCCGCTGCAACTGTTTATTAAAAACATAGCACTCTGCAAACACGAAAGTGGACGTATAGGGTGTGATGCCTGCCCGGTGCTGGAAGGTTAATTGATGGGGTTAGCGTAAGCGAAGCTCTTGATCGAAGCCCCAGTAAACGGCGGCCGTAACTATAACGGTCCTAAGGTAGCGAAATTCCTTGTCGGGTAAGTTCCGACCTGCACGAATGGCATAATGATGGCGGCGCTGTCTCCAGCAGAGGCTCAGTGAAATCGAAATCGCTGTGAAGATGCAGTGTACCCGCGGCTAGACGGAAAGACCCCGTGAACCTTTACTGCAGCTTGACATTGAACTTTGACCTTACTTGTGTAGGATAGGTGGGAGGCTTTGAAGTTGGAACGCTAGTTCCAATGGAGCCGTCCTTGAAATACCACCCTGGTAATGTTGAGGTTCTAACTCTGCCCCGTAATCCGGGGCGAGGACCATGTCTGGTGGGTAGTTTGACTGGGGCGGTCTCCTCCTAAAGAGTAACGGAGGAGTACGAAGGTGCGCTCAGCGTGGTCGGAAATCACGCGTAGAGTATAAAGGCAAAAGCGCGCTTAACTGCGAGACCCACAAGTCGAGCAGGTACGAAAGTAGGTCTTAGTGATCCGGTGGTTCTGTATGGAAGGGCCATCGCTCAACGGATAAAAGGTACTCTGGGGATAACAGGCTGATACCGCCCAAGAGTTCATATCGACGGCGGTGTTTGGCACCTCGATGTCGGCTCATCTCATCCTGGGGCTGAAGCAGGTCCCAAGGGTATGGCTGTTCGCCATTTAAAGAGGTACGCGAGCTGGGTTTAGAACGTCGTGAGACAGTTCGGTCCCTATCTACCGTGGGCGCTGGAAATTTGAGAGGATCTGCTCCTAGTACGAGAGGACCAGAGTGGACGAACCTCTGGTGTACCGGTTGTGACGCCAGTCGCATCGCCGGGTAGCTATGTTCGGAAGGGATAACCGCTGAAAGCATCTAAGCGGGAAGCCTACCTCAAGATAAGATTTCCCTAGGAATTTATTCCTCTAAAGAGCCGTTCGAGACTAGGACGTTGATAGGTTGGGTGTGGAAGCACGGTGACGTGTGAAGCTGACCAATACTAATTGCTCGTGAGGCTTGACTATACAACACCCAAACAGTTGTTGTATTCAAGATAAATTCAATACATAACTTGATTTAGTGTGAAATCTAGTTACAATACCGACTCAATTAACTAATCCGTTAATAACTCTTTCGGTACTAAGTGGCAAAAAACGTAAGACCACCCAAAACCAAAACAGTTTGCTGGCGACAATAGCAAGAGTGAACCACCTGATCCCTTCCCGAACTCAGAAGTGAAACCTCTTAGCGCTGATGGTAGTGTGGCACTTGCCATGTGAGAGTAAGTCATCGCCAGCTTTTAAATCTAAACACCCCAATCTCGAGAGAGGTTGGGGTGTTTTTTATTGCGTGGAATTAAAATACGAGTCAATATTGAAAGAGTCGTGCTATTTTTATCCTGATTAAATGTAAATAAGAAATGATATTAGGACTGACATGATTTTCCATACACTTTTATCAGCTATTGGAATTGTCTATTTAGGTTTTTTAGTATGGAAGTGGTTGGAAAAACCTAAGCAACAATATCAAGCACCTAGAGTTATTCGCGAATGGATATTGGATGATCCTGAAGGGGAGCTGTATTTAGCTTCTATTACATCAGACCAAAAGGTGTGGTCTGCTTGTGGACGTTATGCGCATTCTTCTGGTTCAACGAGTACGACTTGGTCTGGCTTTTTAGCAGGTGATTTAAATGAACTTGTGCGAACAACGATGGGGCAGAAAGTATTGGATGAAATGATCGAATGCCTAAAGCAGCAAAATTTAGGATAGTTCTGATAGATTTAAAATACGACAGCCTAAGACGTTTATCAATGAATTAAGGTATTTTTCAAAGACAAAATCTAGCATGCTATAACAAATCGTTTTGCCAATATTTTATGCAAGAAAGACCCTATATTCGAGCTGTGAAGTTTAAAGCACCTGAGTCCTTGGATTGGGCAAGTTATCCTTATGTCGTTCCTGCGGTTAATGATCTAGAAAGTATTGAGTTCCATCCAGAGGTAACCTTCTTTGTTGGAGAAAATGGTTCAGGAAAGTCGACCATTCTTGAAGCTTTAGCACTTGCTTTGGGTTTTTCAGAAGAAGGCGGAACGCGGAATGTACAATTAAATACTGCAACAACGGCTTCTGATTTGCATCAGGCGATTCGAACGATAAAAAGTTATAAGAAGCCTCAAGATTATTACTTTTTGCGTGCAGAGAGCTTCTATAACGTTGCAACCTATATGAAGCAAGTGGACTATTTGGTGGAGTATGGGGGAGATATACACTTACGCTCGCATGGAGAGGCTTTCTTAAAATTATTAACAATGAAATTAAAAGGTAAAGGTTTATATCTTTTAGATGAACCAGAAGCAGCTTTGTCTCCAACAATGTTGATGACAACTTTGTCGGTTGTGGATCGTTTATGTCAGGAGCAATCTCAATTTATTATTGCCACCCATTCTCCTATTTTATTGGCTTATCCAAATGCCAAAATTTATCAGTTTTCCGATTCAGGGATTAAAGAAATATCTTATGAAGAAACAGAGCATTTTCGGGTAACAAAGGATTTTTTAAATAATTATCAAAAGCGAATCGAGCAGTTGTTAGAGAAAGAATAGACAAAAAGAAGCCCCATCATCCTGACGGGGCTTCTTCATATTCAGTTTATGTCGTTGATATCCTATTAACGACCACATCCTGTGTCTGTTCTTATTCTCAATGAGACTTCCTGTCTCTCTATGCTTCATATATTAGCGATCAAGCCAGAAATGGAACAGACGTAAATCGACCTGATCAATGTACGCTTAGGCGTACAACTAAGCGATATGATATTTCTGTAATTTAGCAACGAGAGCCGCTAATCCTTTCACTTCAAACTCATTGGCTTCAAAGTTCTCGTCTTTATTACGTTTAAAGATGTCGCGAATTTCAATTACGGCATTGGGATCAACCAGCCCTAAACTTGAAGTTACTTGGCGGATTTGACTGATTGAACGGGAGCCATTGGTAGAGCCATAACCGATAAAAGCTGCTGGTTTGCCTTGCCATTCTTTCCCGACATAATCCAAGGCATTCTTCAGCGCTGGACTATAGCCATGGTTATATTCAGGGCTAATGAAGATAAAGGCTTGTGCCTGTGCAATTTTATCTGCCCATTGTTGTTGTTTCGGCTGATCATAAATGCCTGTCGCAGGTGGATGAGAACCTGCAAATAGCGGTAAGTCCCATTCCTTAAGATCAACAACTTCGGTTTGAATATCTTTTAATGCGAGTTCAGTTGTCGCTTGCTGTACCCAATTAGCGACTTTGATCGCTGTGCGACCTTCCCGAACACTACCAACAATAATATAAATCAGCATATTTAAATTCCTGTGTGTTATTGCTTTGATTTTAAAAATGAATGCTTTTAAATGATCTTATACTTTTTTTCGGATATAAAAAAAGCTCTCATTTGAGAGCTTTTTTGTTACATCAATTTGATGCCTTGCTGACCAGCTGGGGTGACTTTGAAGATTTCCACTTCAAAGGTGATATTTTTGCCTGCCAGAGGATGATTAAAATCAATCTCGGTAATGTCATCATTGACCGATTTTACGATGCCGAACAAAGTTGCTTTGGCCTTATCTTCAAATTCAATCATATGACCAACAATTGGGCGTTGTTCAAATTTGACGGTGTCGAAGGTCTGAATATTTTCAGGATTCCACGGACCAAAAGCATCTTCAGGTGGTAAATGTACGGTGCGACGATCGCCTGCACGTAAACCAAATAATGCCTTCTCAAAATGTGGTAGTAAGTTACCATCGCCAATCACAAGGCTAACGGGTTCTTCACGACCACGGGTGTTATCAATTTCAACACCATTTTCAATAGAGACAGAAAAGTGCAATTCGACTTTTGAGCCATCCTGAATACGAATTTCTTCGTTTGGTTGAATAATTTCAGTCATGTTATGCATCCGCGTTTTGGTTACGTTTCTTCTCAAGGAAGAAAGTATCGATCAGCAGCAAAATAGTCCCTAAGGTAATGGCGCTATCAGCAAGATTGAAGGCTGGAAAATGGCTGTTTTGATAATAAACATGAATAAAGTCGACCACATAGCCTAAGCTAACACGGTCAATCAGATTGCCAATTGCTCCGCCAAGAATCAACGCAATTGCCATTGGTAATACAATCATTTTCTTAGGCATACGCATTAGCCAGAAAACAAAAATCACCGAAACAAAGCCTGCTAATGAGGTAAAGAAGTAGCGTTGCCAGCCACCTGCATCAGACAAAAAGCTGAATGCTGCACCATAGTTATGCAACAGCGTCCAATTTAAAAAGGGCAGTACAGGAACAGGATCTGCATAATTTAAATGTGAACTGGCAATCCATTTGGTCCATTGGTCCAGCACAATGGCAAGGGCTGAAAGTCCAAGCCACATTAAGTTGTGCGGGTAAAATTGGAATAAGCCTTTTTTTGTTGGGCTTGTTTGCACAGAATTATGCATATTTTCTCACTTCGCCACTGCCAGTGACATTGATAATACAACGAGCGCATAAACCAGCATGACCAACGTGTGTATTTACATCAGGCAATACATGCCAGCAACGTACACACTTTTCACCGTCTGCCGCCGAAACTTGCACACGCAGACCTTCGAGGTCTGTGCTTTCGCCTTGTTCAGCATAAGGGTGAACGATGACTTGAGAGGTAATCAAGACAAAACGTAATTCATCAGCCAATTGGTTTAACAATGTTTGTAATGCTTCATCTGCCCAAAGTTCAACTTTAGCAGATAGGTTACTACCAATGAGTTTAGCGTTACGTGCTGCTTCAATCTGTTTATTTACTGCTGATTTTACGCTAATCAATGTTTGCCAATCTGCTTCAGACAGTAAGTTTGCTGTTGATGCCGTTGGGATATCATACCATTCAGCGGTAAATACATATTTTCCAGTTTGTTCTGGAATCAATGGCCAAGCTTCTTGTGCGGTAAAGCTGAGGATAGGTGACATCCAGCGAACAAAAGCTTGCACGATATGATATAGCGCAGTTTGCGCAGAATGACGTGCCTGTGAATCTGCTTTAGTGGTGTACTGGCGATCTTTGATGATGTCAAGGTAGAAACCACCCAAGTCATTAATACAGAAGCTGGTTAGCGCATTAGTGACGATATGGAAGTTCATCTCTTCATAAGCTTGCTGAATGGTTTTTTGAACCTCAGCAGCGCGTTGCAAGATGTATTGATCCAATGCAATCAATTGGTCGACTGGTAACGCATCTGTAGATGGTTTGAAGCCATTCAAGTTTGCCAACAAGAAACGTAAGGTATTACGAATACGACGATAACCATCTGATGCGCGGCTAAAGATTTCTTTACCAGCCGTCATCTCGTAACGATAGTCAGCAGATGCGATCCAGAAACGTAAGCCATCAGCACCCATATCTTTGATAATGTCTTGTGGGGTAATGATGTTGCCTAATGATTTAGACATCTTACGGCCTTTCTCATCAACCACGAAACCGTGGGTGAGTAGGCCTTTATATGGCGCACGTTCATTGATCGCGATCGAGGTTAACAACGACGATTGGAACCAGCCACGGTGCTGATCTGAACCTTCAAGATATAAGTCTGCTGGATCTTGTAGATCATCACGTTCACGAAGCACAGCGTAGTGTGTCGTTCCAGAGTCAAACCAAACGTCTAAGGTATCGCGTACCGCATTATATTGTTCTGCATCGGCACCGATGAACTCACTCGCTTCACGGTTATACCAACCATCGATACCTTCTTGTTCGATCAGTTTAGCCACTTCTTCGATCAATTCAGGCGTACGTGGGTGCAATGCATTGGTATCTTTGTGCACGAAAAATGGAATTGGGACACCCCAAGTACGTTGACGCGAGATACACCAATCTGGACGACCTTCAATCATCGACTGAATACGGCTTTGTCCCCAATCAGGCACAAATTCGATATCATTTTCAATCGCATTTAATGCATTTTGGCGCAGACCATTGGCATCCATGCTGATAAACCACTGAGGTGTCGCACGGAAGATAATCGGGGTCTTATGGCGCCAGCAGTGCGGATAGCTATGTTTAATTGGCTGATGTGCCCATAAACGACCAACTGCACCCAATGCCTCAATGATTTGAGGGTTGGCTTTATAAATATGTTCCCCTGCAAAAATTGGTGATGTTGGTAAATAAACACCATTGCCACCGACAGGGTTTTCAACTTTTAATTGGTACAGCAAACCGACTTTATAATCGTCTACACCATGGCCGGGTGCGGTATGCACTGCACCTGTACCGCTGGTTGCAATCACGTGCTCGCCTAAAATCACAGGGACTTGACGGTCTGCCAACAGCGGATGTTGCAAAAGAAGATTCTCAATTGCAGCACCTTTGAAATCAGCGAGTACAACTGGGTTTTCCAGTTTGTAACGTTCGATCGCTGATTCAACCAAATCTTTGGCCAGAATAAAGTTTTGCGTACCACGCTCGGTAGTCACTTGAACCAATTGATAGTCGATATCAGCGTGGAGCGCGACCGCTTGGTTAGCAGGCAAAGTCCATGGTGTAGTGGTCCAGATCACGATATCCGTGGCATCTTGAACATCAACATTCAAACGTGTGCTGAGATCTTTAAGGTCAACAACCGTGAAGCCAACATCAATCGCATCTGATTTTTTGTCTTCGTATTCAACTTCTGCTTCAGCTAGTGATGAACCACAGTCCATACACCAGTTCACTGGTTTTAGACCCGGCTCAATATGACCTGCTTTGGCAATGGCACCCAAGGCACGCACGATATCTGCTTCTTGCTTGAAGTTCATGGTGAGGTATGGATTATCCCAATCACCAAAAACGCCCATACGCACAAAGTCTTTCTTCTGTAATTCGACTTGCGTATACGCATATTCACGGCAAGCCTTACGGAAAGTTGAAGCATCGACTTTAACGCCCACTTTACCAACTTTTTCTTCGACTTTCAGTTCGATTGGTAGACCGTGACAGTCCCAACCAGGCACATATGGTGCATCGAAGCCATCTAAAACGCGGCTTTTAATAATGATGTCTTTTAAGACTTTATTGACGGCATGACCTAAATGGATTTGACCATTGGCATATGGAGGGCCGTCATGCAGTACATATTTTTTCTTGCCAATACGCGATTCACGAATCTGCTGATAAATGTTGTCGGCATACCACTCTTCTAACCATTTGGCTTCACGCACAGCCAAGTTTGCCTTCATGGCAAAGTCAGTCGCTGGCAAATTGAGTGTGGCTTTATAATCCACTGCATTTTCAGGAGTTTGCTTATCGCTCATGCAAGTTTTCTTCCAGTTTGATCAGTTTGTAAACTGACATGTTTTACATTTTAAATTTAAAAAGGAAATTCAGCTGTGCTAGTACGATAGTCTCGTAACTTTTGCACATCATCATCAATTCCGGCTTTGAGGGCTTCAAGCGAAGGGTAATTCAGTTCACCATGCAAATAGTGAAGAAAGGTTACCCGCATCAATAAGCCATACAGATTAGCAGAAACATCAGGGAAATGTACCTCTAATCGCCATTCTGGCTGGTCTTGTTTGATGGCTGGGCGTGTCCCCACATGACCTGCACCAAACAAACTGTCAGCTTGATAGCCTGTAATCCCGTTGAGGGCAGGATTTGAATGTTTTACTTTGGCAATCAATGATGCATTTTCACAGACCACATCTACCGCATAAATCCCGTTTAAACACGGTTTGTGACGGTTTAAACGCACATTAATGGTTGGAAAATCAAGGGTGCGACCAATTTGATCGCCATATTGCACTCGGCCTGTGATGCTATAAGGACGACCCAATAGTTTGGCCGCTAATGCCAGATCACCCTGTTGAAGGACCTGACGAATACGAGTTGAACTGACACGTTCACCATTTAAAGCTACCGTATTTAAATTGATGACATCAAAACCGTAGTCGCGTAAGAATTCACTGTTGCCTTGGCGGTCTTTACCAAAATGAAAATCATCACCCAGCACCAAGCTTTGCGCATTGAGTTTTAATTTGAGTAGGTCGGCAAATTCAGTGGCATTTAAACTTCTAAAATATTGGTCAAATTTCGCAACTGCAATATAGTCCACACCGAGCTCAGTTAAATATTCTACTTTTTCTCTGAGCGAGCTGATGCGAGGAGGTGCATCATAACCTTTAAAGAATTCAAGTGGTTGTGGCTCAAAAATCATCACCAATGTTTTTAAGTCTTGCGCTTCAGCCAACGTTTTGAGTTGAGCAATCATCGCTTGATGGCCGAGATGGACACCATCAAAATTGCCAATCGTTACCGCAGTTGGGGGTAACTGAAAATCTGGCGATAATGCGTTGAGACGAAGCAACTTCATGGGCGTTAAATACAGTGATTTTGCAAAGGCTATATATTGCCATATTCTCAGCGTTTCGTCTTGTTGTTGTGTTTTTACACAGAAAAATTTCAATATTTAAAGTCTTTATATCAATTAAACTGATTCATTAAATAAAAATAAATCAATTTTTCTTATTTAAAGATTGACCTAAAATAGCTGCATAGTCGCTTGATATTGAGAAAGAGATGAAAAAGCCGTTTTACCAGCTAGAGCAGAGCACCGATGTGATTCGTCATTTTACCCCGAACTGGTTTACTGCAACCATGGGAACAGGTGTCGTAGCGATGATTTTAGCACAGCTGCCTTTTGCCTCATCTGTCTTATTTATGCTTGCGACCAAATTATGGCAATTTAATATTCTGTTATTTAGTACTTTTAGTGTGCTGTATATCTTACGCTGGATTTTATTTCCAACCGAAGCCAAGCAGATTTTTACTCACCCCAACATGAGCTTATTCCTCGGTGCGATTCCAATGGGCTTAGCCACAATTGCCAATGGTTTTCTCAGTTTCGGTACTCATTTATATGGCGATATTGCCGTTCAGATTGCCACTTACCTTTGGTATATCGATGTTGCTCTTGCGGTGGTGATTGCGTGGGTGGTGCCATTTTGTATGTTTAGTTGCCAAGATCATCAATTACAACGGATGACTGCGGTATGGTTACTCCCGATCGTAGCGTGTGAAGTCGCTGCCAGCTCTGCGGGGCTGCTATTACAGCATTTAGCAGCCGATCAACATGCATTGACGATTTTGATCACAGGCTATGTGTTGTGGGGTATTTCTGTATTACCTGCTTTTGCGATCTTAACCATTTTGATGCTACGTTTGGCCTTGCATCAATTGCCAGAGAAAGAAGTCGCGATTTCTAGCTGGTTATGTTTAGGACCGATTGGAACAGGGGCATTAGCGTTATTATTACTGGGTGAGCAAGCGCCACGCATTATGCAGGCGATGGGCTTTGAAGGCTTAGCGACATTACTTCCAGCCTTGGGTATTGTGGCAAGTTTGGTGCTATTAGGTTTTGGTTTATGGTGGTTTGGGATTGCGATCTTGACCACACTGCGCCATATGCGTACTGGTATTCCATTTAACTTAGGTTGGTGGGGACTGACTTTCCCATTCGGTGTGTTTATCTTGGCGATCTTTAATTTAGCGCATCAATTACATATCGATTTCTTACAGTATGCGGCTGTGGTTCTAAGTCTGTTGTTGGTTGGCCTATGGGCATTGGTGATGAAGAAAACGTTGGCAGGGGCGTATAGCGGTCAATTATTTTTCTCTCCTTGTTTGGTCGCCTTACAGCAGAAGATGCAATAATATCGAGGTGTGCCGAAGCACACCTTTTTTGTGTCTCTATTTTGATTTGAACGAGTCTTTTTTATGAATGCTGATGTTGCTCTGATTATGGCTTTGCCGAATGAATCCAAAGGTTTATTTGAGCAAGCTGGTATTGACGTTCATTACAGTGGCATCGGCAAAATTAATGCGGCATTCAAGGCATTTGAGGTGATTCAAAAGACGGGCTGTAAAACCCTCATAAATTTAGGCAGTGCAGGCAGTTCGCACTTTGATGCGCATAGTTTGGTTGAGGTGATTACTTTTGTGCAGCGTGATATGGATGTATCGCCTTTAGGTTTTGCCGTAGGCGTGACCCCAATGGATGATGAGATTCCTGCGGAGATCCATACTCAGCCACATTTTGAGATTTTACCTAAAGGGATATGTGGCACAGGTGATTCTTTTGAAACAGGCGTTCCAAAGGTCAGTTGTAATCTCGTGGATATGGAAGCCTATGCCTTAGCTAAAGTGTGCCAAAAGCTTGGGGTGCGTTTGATTTCAGTTAAATATATTACAGATGGTGCCAATGATACGGCGCATCTGGATTGGGAAGAGAACTTGTTGCTTGGCGCACAAAAATTATTGGCGCTGTATCAAGCGCATTTTTAGGTGCAAGGATTTAATGTAGGAGAGTGTTGTGTACTGCTAAACTTTATTTATTAAGTTATTGAAATTAAATTTTTATTTAATTCGTGTAACGATCATTATGTAAAATAGGTGGAAAATTCTATCGTGTTTGGAGTTCTCATAAGAGATTTTATGTTAAATTATTCCCAGTAAGTTTTTGTTTTTAATCTATTTAAAAAATTATCAATCAAAATTTAATTAGAGATTAATCGTAATATGAATATTAAGGGAATTAATGGTCCTTGGAAAAAAGGAATAGTTTTAGATAAACATGTTCTAAAGAGTGAATACCTTGGTGAAAATGAGTATGGTCGTCCTATGTTCGACACTAAAAGATCAGACATAGGCCAAGCATTATTTTTATTAAAATATAGAAATGATTGGGACCAAATTCCTACTTTAGTTGAGGCTCTATCTTCAGCAATAACTCAAAACTTTAGTGAAAAGATAGGATTCATTGTTCCTATGCCTGCATCTAATAATCGTGATCGTCAGCCAGTGTATGGTTTAGCTGAAGGACTTGGACAAGCTTTAAATATACCTGTGTTTAATAATATTTTACATAAGACAAAAAATGGAACGTCTCTTAAAGATTTACAAACAAGAGAAGAGAAAGAGTCAGTATTAGCTAATAGCTTTTCTCTTTATGATGGCATTAGGAATGATGGACCTTGGAATGTTCTTCTTATAGATGACCTATTTGATACAGGGGCTACTATGGAGTCTGCTTGTAAAGTGTTAAGCTCATATTCTAAAGTTAAAGATATCTATACAGCAGCATTAACTTGGAAATAACAGTGGAAAAAATTTTTATTGCGGGTTCTATTAGTATTAAAAAACTAGATGAATCCGTAACTAAACGTATTGATAAGATGATGAACCAAGGATATGAAATTATCCTTGGGGATGCTGATGGAATTGATAAAGCTGTACAAAAATATCTTAATATTCAAGGGTATAATAAGGTTACTGTTTATCATAGTGGCACTACAGTCAGAAATAATTTAGGTAATTGGCCTACAAAATCAGTAGTTACAAAATATAGATTTGGTACAAGGGATTTCTTCACTGCTAAGGATCTAGCTTTAGCAAATGACGCTGATATTGGTGTCATGCTTTGGGATAAAAAGAGTACAGGAACATTAAAAAATATTATTGAGCTTATTAAACAAAAGAAAAAGGTTACAGTTTTTCTTCAGCAGGAAAAGAAATTCCAACGTGTTTATAATGTTGATGAGTTTTTACTAATTACTCAGAAAATGTCAGAATTATCCCTGAAGAATGCTGATAAAAAAATTAATATATTTCAATCAATTGAGTTAATTAAGAACAGTGAAATACAACCTAGTTTTTTATAAAACTAGGTTGAACAAATATTGATAATTTCATTTTCTGTAAGCTCTATCTCCTAAATAATATAAAATCATCAATGTTATAGTTAACATTTGAGATATTAAAAAAATTATTATCCATCCAACAATCAATATACCTATGTAGTAAAAAACTGATGTAACTAATAAAATATTACTTGCATATAGATATTGAATTAAAAATATAAAAAAGATTGCAAGAAAACATAATAAAGAAATATGTGTTAAGGCATTTGCTAAAAATCTTCGCCTACTCATATTACGCCAATTTCCAGCAATCTTTGCTATGGGCCCCCCTGGAGGGATATCTTTATCTTTATCACCCGCTGTATCTGATGAACAATCCAAAAAATTTGTTTTTTGTAGAGCCCCTAAAGCAGCCAGTGAGGCTATATAGAATCCTGGCAAAATTTGTAAGCTACTAATGATGATGCTGAATTTTTCGTTTAGAAAAAATGGAGTAGCACCGAGTATTAAAAAAATAGCATGAATGAGAGTAGCGTAAGTGGCGAACTTTATAGGCCAAATCCAATCAATGTCTTTTTTGAAGCCATAGAAAGGTTGATTATCTCCATTATGCCATCTAATTTTTAAATACTTGAAAGGTAATTCCTTGAGTTCGTCCACAGAGTTTGACCTTATGAACTATTTTTCTGTTTACTAATTCGCTTCAATGTATCAAATACATTTGAATCGAACTTTATATCTTTTGGCAGGGAATGTCTCTCAAAGTTATCAATCCAATGCTTTTTAACAGCTATAGTAGAAATAGACTCATTTAGAATATCCAACTCAACTTTTCTTTCATGGTCTCCTTGTCTAAAAACTAATTTATGACTGATCTTGACTTTTTCTTGAGTTTTTTTCCCTAAAACATGTTTATCAGTAAATTTCTTTAAACCTTCCGAGAATTTTGCTAAGGATTCTTTTTGGCTGAAAGATGGTTTTAACTCAAATGATTGTTTAGATTCATATAAGTTTGATAACTCTTCATAAAATTTAAGCTCATTGGTTTTTGTAATTTCAACTCTTAAAAAATCACCACTTTTTATCCTTTCAACGATATCTTTATCTTCTACTGGATCAATAGATGTAACGATGCTGAAATTCATAATTTCATCTAAACTACCTACATAGATTTCTTCAAATAATTCAGGATTTGTTGCTTTTAAACGGATTGTATCAAGAATAAAGTTAAACAATTCTCGAATTGCCCCTAAAGACGTCCCTCGATTTGCTTCAAAGAATAAGTTTGCTTTTGTCTTATCTTCTGTTAATTGAATTAATACATGAGTTCGTTTGATATGGCTTTCATTTTGATTGAAGTTAATAACAGATTCTTCATCTTTTAATTCATTATACTTTCTTAAATCCTCAGCTTCTTTATCTAAACAAGCAAAAACACATTCAATATAAGATTTATCATCAGAAATATGAATGTGATCTAGATGATGTGAATAACGTTCTTTAGCTGTAAAGACTTTAATTTTTTTTATATCAGAATATTCTTTAATAGCATTGAATATATCAAGGACTAAAGGCTTTGTAGATGGAGGGCCTGCCAATTTCTCTTTTGGTAGTCTTTTTGATTTAAAAGTTAATTCATAAAAGCAGATACATAAATCATGAGTAACAAATTTCTTGTTATTTTCGATTGAGTCCATATCTTCTATAGCTAATACGTTTGTGTGTGTATTCATACATAAGCAACTTATATAATTTATAGAGCTATCTTATAAAAAAAATACTAAGAAACAAATAATTAGTTTAATTACTTATATAATTGAATGATTTTATAGATTTTCTAAAATTAATATATACACCTTATACGAAATTATTAGGATTTTGTATTTAATATCAATATCTTATTGAAAAACCGTTTCTGTGTTCTACGCACTGCAACGATTTTTCACGTTTCACATATGTTTCTTAATCAATGTTCCACATTTTTGATTAGTTCAGTTGAATAATCACCTTAACCATTTGGCAAGAAAAAAGCGACCAACAAAGTCGCTTTTCCGTGTATTTCAATCGCTAAAATTAAGGCTTTTAGAAGAAAATTTAGCGTGGCAATACGCCGTATAACATCATATGCACAGTATGCTCAACCGTGCGTTGAAACATGCTACGGTTACGCAAAGTTTTGCCTGTGACCATTTCCATTTGTGTCGAAAAATCAGCGTAATTTTGGGTGATCGCCCAAATATTGAGAATCAACAATTCAGGATCAATTTCTGCTGATAATTTACCTTGTTCTTGCCAAGTTTGAATCACCTTGGTTTTGCGCTTAAATAGCTTTTTCAAAGGGCCTTTTAAGATTGGTAAAATATGCGGCGCACCTTGAATAATCTCAAGAGCAAATAAACGTGATGCTTTAGGTTGATCACGAGAGCTTTCAATTTTTTGAATTAAATAGTGGGTCAGGGCTTCAGTAGGCTCAAGCTCAGACTCTAGGGTTTGCAAGGGTGCAAGCCACTTTTGTAATACCGTGGTGAGCACTTCGACATAAAGCGACTCTTTATTTTCATAGTAGTAGAAAATATTCGATTTATGCATATTTGCCAGTTGCGCAATCTCATCCAGACTGGCACCACTAAACCCATAGACGGAAAAAACATCTAGGGCAGCATTCAGCAGTTGATTGCGCTTTTGTGTACTTTTTTTCTGTTCCATCTGCGAGCTTGATTCAAAAAATGTCATTGACATTGTAAGATAAATTGTCGGATTTGTGCACAATAACAAATTTTTTTTATCGAAAAAAATAGACTTTTTGGGCCAGTGTTGAGGATGTATTTGATAATTATTGAAATCTAAAAAAGCTTATACATATTTTGTAAATAATTCATTTTCAATTGATTAAATCAGACAGGTAATTTTTGCTTAGTTTTATGTTTTTTCAATACTTGCTCAAGCGGCTTTAGGTGGCTAAAACCGCATCGAGGACTTGTTGCTCAAGTTGAGCGAAAGCAATACTTTTTTTACGTGGACGTGGCAGATTCACCTGAAAACTATGGGCGATATGCCCTTGATCTAAAAGAATAATCCGATCAGCCAATTGCACCGCTTCACTGACATCATGTGTGACCAGAATCGCGGTAAAGCCTTGCTCTTTCCAAAGCCGTTCAATCAAGCTCTGCATTTCTAAACGGGTCAATGCATCTAAAGCACCGAGCGGTTCATCTAACAACAAAATACGGGGTGTATGGGAAAGCGCCCGCGCAAGCGCTGCGCGTTGGCGTTGACCGCCAGAAAGCTGAGCAGGCCATTGTGTCGCCTTGTCTTTTAAACCGACTTTCTCCAGCAACGCTTCTGCAAGCAGATGCTGGTTTTTAGGCAAACCAAGCTGAACATTGTGTAAAACACTTTTCCAAGGCAATAAACGTGGATCTTGAAACATGACACGGATATCATCGTTGGTAATCCCTTCACGAAAATTGCGGGCAGACTGGAATTTGATTTCGCCATAACTGGCTTTTTCGAGTTGGGCAATCAAACGGAGCAGGGTACTTTTACCACAACCACTACGGCCAACAATCGCCACAAATTCACCCGCTTGGATATTCAGATCAAGGTCTTCAAGGACTTTGACCTCACCATAAAATTTATACAGCTGCTCAATCAGAATATGAGCGCCATTGTCTGATGTGGTTACGGCTTCTGGTTCGGCAACTGGCTGAATCAGGTTGTTATCGTAGAAGTTTAAATTTAAGTTACTCATCTTGATGTCCTTATTATTTTTGATAACCTGCATGCCAACGCAGTAGATAACGTTCCAACACTTGAGCCAATACATCTGCTAGTTTTCCGAGCAAGGCATACAGTAAAATACCCACCAAAACGATATCTGTTTGCAAAAACTCACGTGCATTCATGGTCATATAGCCAATCCCCGCTTGTGCAGAGATTGTTTCTGCTACGATCAACAATACCCAAACCAGACCTAAAGAGAAACGTAGCCCAACTAAAATTGAGGGCATTGCACCGGGTAAAATAATATCTCTATATAACTGCCAACGATTCAGTCCGTAACTTTTTCCCATTTCAATCAATTGTGGGTCGACCGAGCGGATACCATGATAGGTATTGATATACATTGGAAAAAACACACCGACGGCCACTAAAAATAACTTGGCAGTTTCATCAATCCCAAACCATAAAATCACCAGTGGAATCAGTGCTAGTGCAGGGATGTTACGGATCATTTGCAAGGTGGTATCGAGCAAGGTTGAGGCAATACGGGATGAACCATTTAATAGTCCCAAAACTAATCCTAAGCCACCACCAATCAATAAGCCGAGTAAGGCGCGACCAGCACTGACTTTGACATGCTGCCAAAGTTCACCACTGATGAGTAAGTGCCAGAAGGCACTCACGACAGCAGTTGGAGCTGGCAATACTCTGCTTTGCAATAAGCCAGAGCTTGAAGCTGCTTGCCAGATCAGAATCAGCAGAATTGGAAATAGCCAAGGCAGCAGCCCTTTGCCTATTTTTTTTGTTCCACGTGAAACATCATTCAAAAAAGGTTTTGCACTCATGCATCCTCCTTGATCAAGGTTTTAGCTTGCTTTGTTTCAGGGACATAGTTATTGGCAATAATTTCTCCGAAAGGTCCAGTTAAATGTGGTTGCGCCAGTTTTTCACGGGTTTTGAGTGGCAGTAAAGGGAACACCAATTCGGCAAAGCGAATTGACTCTTCCAAATGTGGGTAACCTGAGAAAATAAAGGTATCAATGCCCAAATCCGCATATTCTTGAATTCGTGCAGCAACAGTTTCTGGGTCACCCACGAGAGCTGTCCCTGCACCACCGCGGACTAAGCCGATGCCCGCCCATAGGTTCGGTGATACTTCAAGTTGATCTTTACGACCGCCATGTAAAGCAGCCATACGTTGCTGACCCACTGAATCCATTTGTGCAAATTTCTTCTGTGCTGCGGCAATGGTTGCATCATCTAGGTATTGAATTAGCTCATCTGCAGCGGCCCAAGCCTGTTCATTGGTCTCGCGCACAATCACATGTAAGCGAATGCCATAATTTAGGGTACGGCCTTTGGCTGCGGCTTTGGCACGTAAATATTCAATCTTTTCTTTCACGGCAGCAGGAGGTTCACCCCAAGTCAAATAGGTATCGACCTGCTCAGCAGCAAGCTCGGTTGCAGCTTCTGATGAGCCACCGAACCAAAGCGGTGGATAAGGTTTTTGTACGGGTGGATAGAGCAGTTTGGCATCATCCACACTGAGACGTTCGCCGTGAAAGCTAAACGATTCACCCGTATGTGAGCGAGTGAGAATTTCGCGCCAAATTTTGACATATTCAGAGGCCGTTTGATAACGGGTACTGTGATCTTCATATAGTCCATCACCTTTTAATTCCTGTTCATCGCCACCAGTGACAAGGTTGAGCAGGATACGGCCATTAGAAAGACGATCAAAAGTTGCTGCCATACGTGCAGCAAGTGCTGGTGTGGTAAGCCCTGGACGAAGTGCGACTAAGAACTTAAGCTGGGTCGTTGCATCAATTAAACTGGCTGCTGTAATCCAAGGATCTTCACAAGAGCGTCCTGTTGGAATGAGTACGCCTGCATAACCCAAATTATCCACGGCAACTGCAATCTGTTTCATATAAGCATGATCGACCTGACGAGCACCCTTGCTGGTGCCTAAATAACGACTGTCACCATGAGTGGGGATAAACCAGAAAATATTCATGTCGATGTTCCTTATGAAAATGAAATCAATGTTTATTGGGCAGACCAGACACTGTGCTGAATATCGATTTGCGCAGGAATGAGCTGCTCTTGTTTAAATAAGTCGGCAATTTGTTGCTGGCTTTTAATCACTTCACTGTTGAGTGCATATACAGGTGAAGGTTTAGGACGTTTGTTAAGTACTTGCTTCGCTACAGGGGTACTGAGACCTGTACTTTGTGCATAAATCTGTAAGGCTTGATCTTGGTGTTGTACAATCCATTGATCTGCGTTATTAACGCTGTTAATGAATTTCTGCGCTGAATCGGGATGATTTTTAATAAAATCAGGATTACCAATATAAAAAGAATAAGTGGTCGGAAAAGCAGAGCCATCGACCAAGGTTTTGGTATGACCTTGCAGTTCTGCTGTCCCTAAGTAGGGTTCCCAAATTGCCCATGCATCAACGGCCTGTTTGTCAAAAGCTGCACGTGCATCGGCAGGAGGTAACCAGATTGGTTGAATGTCTTGCCAAGATAGACCCGCTTTCTGCAAGGTTTTTGCCAAAAGTTCATGAGCACTGGAGCCTTTTTGTACTGCGATACGTTTGCCTTTTAAATCTTGAAGGCTGTCTATTTTATCGTTGCCATGTACCAAAACAGCCTGTCCTGTTGGCGCAACGACTTCATATGCCACATAGCTCAGCGGTTTAGCCGCAGCCTGAGCAAAAATCGGTGGTGTATTGCCGACATAACCGAAATCTACAGCACCCACTGCAAGTGCTTCAAGCATTTGTGGACCTGCTGGAAATTCTCGCCATTCAATTTTGGCATTCGGAAATGCTTGCTCAAATAGCTTTTGTTGTTTGGCAACTAACAAATTGAGGGAGGACTTCTGGAAGCCAATGGATAGGATTTTGACAGCCGTATTTTCAGTTGCTGAAGCCGCTTTCTCCGTCGTTTGCTCTGGCTTCTGGCAACCACTCAGTGAAAATGTAGAGATCAGTAGGCCCAAAACAGAAACTTTAGATAACAACTTCATGGTGATCCTCAATTATTTAACATCGTTCTTTAATACGGCATCTTGGATCACAAGCTGCTTCGGAATCAGTTTCTGCGCAAAGAAAGCATCGGCTACGTATTGCTGCTCTTTTGCGACTTTCTCAGAAATTGGTTGAACCCCAAAGCCCATACGCGAAATTGAACTTTTTAGGACATCAAACTCAAGTGCAGTTGGTTTTTCGAGTAATTTGGCTGCATCGTCCGGATGTGTTTTGACCCAATCCGTTGTTTGATTGAGTGTACTGACCAGCGTTTTTAGTGCTTCAGGATGACTTTCGGCAAATTGGCGATCGGCTAAATAAAATTGGTGATTACTGACTAAGTGTTCACCCGTTGCGATTACGCGCGCATGAATCTGATGTTCTGCTGCTGCGAAGAATGGATCCCAAATCACCCAAGCATCTACTGCACCTTTCTCAAAAGCTGCGCGTGCGTCCGCAGGCGGTAGATAAACAGGTTGAATATCTTTCAAGCTGAGATTGTTCGCTTCTAATAGTTTGAGCAACAGGTAATGAACATTCGAGCCTTTATTCAGCGCGACACGTTTACCTTTCAGATCTTGGATTGATTGGATTGGTGAATCTTTTTGTACAATTAAAGCTTCCGCATTTGGTGCCGCAGGTTGGTTGGCGACATAAACTAAATTGGGGTTAGCTGCTTGTGCAAAGATCGGCGGTGCTTCACCTGCCTCACCAAAAACCACACTGCCGACATTTAAGCCTTCTAACAGCTGTGGACCTGCAGGAAATTCAACCCACTTAACATTTACGCCTTGAGCAGCAAGATTTTTTTCTAATTCACCCTTTGCTTTGAGAATCGGCAAGATGCCATACTTTTGAAAGCCGATATTTAATGTTGTGGTTTCTTGTTTTTTTGTCTCTTGCTGCTCTGGTTTTTTTGCACAACCTGCAACACCCATCAGGCTAGCAAGACTTGCTGCGATGATGCTATATGTTGCCCATGAACGATTGATTGAAATGGCCATGTTGGTTGTGCTCCCCGACAAATCAAAAGATTTAAATAAGATGAGCAACTAAACTAAAACTTTTTTTATTGCATAAAAAATAAGTAATCGGGCTTTGCTTATGCTGAAAAGTGCAAAGTAGAAAATTGCATAATCTTATCGATAGATTGAATAAGTGTTGAATAGCTTCTTTTGAATAAAATATTGTTTTTAATTAGATTATTTTTTATTTTGTCGATTGGTGTATTTATTCTTCATATTCACTTAAGCAGAGATAATGATGAAGTAGAGATATCTTTATCAAAAATAAAAATATCTCCTTCAGTATGCGTTGTGATGACTACAATGCTTTTTTAAAAACGAGAGAATTACGTTGATAGTTATACAGTGCTTGGCGGGCATTGGGTAAATCATCTACGCTGGCAGGGCTAAAGCCTTGCTCTAAAAACCAGTGAGCAGTTCTAGTGGTCAGCACAAACAGTCGCTGAATCCCTTGCTGTTTGGCTCTACTTTCCAAAAATTGCAAAATTTGGCTACCACGATTGGATTTTCGATAACTTGAGTCCACTGCGACGCAGGCAATTTCAGCAGAGCGAATTTCATCTGATCCTGCGGGAATTGGGTACAGTGCTGCACACGCTAAAATCATACCGTCGCGTTCAATCACTGCAAAATGCTCAATTTCACTTTCAAGGCGTTCGCGAGAGCGATAAACCAGAATTCCTTCCTGTTCCAGCGGACGCAGAAGACTAATCAAACCACCAACATCGTGAATATTGGCAATTCGAACTTCTTCATAGTGAGCATCTGTGATCAAGGTACCAATACCATCGCGAGTGAATAGTTCTTCAATCAGTGCGCCGTCATAAGCATATGAAATCAAATGTACACGATGTACGCCAGATAAAGAGGCCTGTTGCGCTTGTTTGAGGTGTAAGGCAAATTCTGGATATTGTTGTTGGTTTTGCTGAATATACGGTTCTAGCTGGTGCGGACTTAACTCGCGTAATAACTGTTGTTGTTCATTCATCAAACCTTGTTTTTCACCCAAGAAGATCAGTTTATCTGCTTTTAAGGCAGTCGCTGTTTTAGTGGCGACGTCTTCAGCCAGTAAATTAAATACTTCGCCTGTGGTTGAATAACCTGTTGGTCCAAGTAAAACAATATTGTGATTGTCTAAATGACGTTGAATGGCATCGGTATCAATGGAACGGACTTCACCTGTCAGTTGGAAGTCGATCCCATCGCGAATCCCATAGGGTTTTGCTGTGACAAAATTGCCAGAGACGACATCAATGCGAGCACCATACATCGGTGAATTTGCCAAACCCATGGAGAGGAGAGCTTCAATTTCTAGACGAATAGAACCTACTGCATTCATGACACCGCGTAAGGATTCGCGTGTGGTAATGCGACGACTTTGATGGAAGGGCGTTTCGATATTGCGTTCAAGCAGATTTTGATTAATTTGCGGACGTGCGCCGTAAACTAAAATTAAACGAATCCCTAAAGAATGTAATAGGGCAATATCATGGATGATGTGTTGGAAATTTTCGTGTTGGACTGCTTCACCAGAGAACATCAAAACAAAGGTTTTATCACGGTGTGCATTGATATAGGGTGCGGAGTGGCGAAACCAATGCACATAATCTTTTGTTGTACTATGTGAATTTTCAGTCATTTGCTTCGCCATGTTGATCTCAGATATGCAGCACTTGCTCTGATTCTAACGAAAAAAATCAAAAGATAAATCAATTCCTAAAGCAACGATTCAACTTTAATTCTGACAAACCAGCAAAAAGGACTTAGAAGCCCATGATTCGGATAATACTGTTGTCATCGGAGTTGACTAAAATATAGTCATTATTGATCTTGTACCACTGTTCGTTACGACCTGGGCGAGGCAGGTTGCTGTCTTTATAATCGACTTTATAGCCGTTACCACGATAGTGTTGTGGCATGACGTAGCCTTCCTGCCAACGATGTTGTTTAAGGCGTTCTACACCACGTTCTTCGCGCATACGGCGTTCACGTTGACGATTCTCACCATCTGGGCGATCAAAGTTACGACCACCTTGCCAGCCGCCACCGCGCGAATCATCGTCACGATCATGCGGGCCCGCAAAACTCCCCATACTACTAAACAGGACTGTCGAACCTAAAACCAAGATAATGAAAAAATTTTTCATGATGCACCTTATTGACTTCGGATGTCTCTCATGTGAAAACTGTACCTTAAAAATGCAGAGAAACTGTGAAGATCGATTCATTCTTCCATTAAAAAAATGAAGATACACCACACATTTCTCTCAAAAAATCAGCTTTAAGGTCAGTGTTCAATGTTATTTAGAATTATTGTAAGGGTTGAATTAAGCTTGAGCATCAATACTTTGGCCATTCATATCTAAACTATCATCACCCATCAGATAAAGATAGGCAGGCATAATGCTGTCAGGTGTCGGTAAGACTTTTGGATCTTCCTCTGGATAGGCTTTCGCACGCATGGCTGTACGCGTACCACCTGGATTAATGCAGTTAAAACGAATGTTTGGATAGGTGTTTTCTGCCGCAAAAATTTTGCTCATGGCTTCGGTTGCCACTTTAGACACTGAATAAGCACCCCAAAGTGCACGTGCTTCACGACCTACGCTTGAACTGGTAAACACCACTGAGGCATGTTCAGATTTTTCCAGTAAAGGCAACAGGGCTTGAGTGAGGGCAAACGGTGCACGCAAATTCACTGCGAGTACATCATCCCAAACATCGACAGGATAATGTGCCAGTTCCACTCGATCACCGAGCATGCCTGCGTTATGCAAGATACCATCCAAACGACCAAATTGTTGCTCTAGCGTACTGACGAGCAACTCATAATCATGTGTTGATGCTGTTGACAGTTGTAGCGGCAAAATTGCAGGTTGTGGTGCGCCTAAGCCTTCAATTTCATCATAAATGACTTCAAGTTTATTTAAGGTGCGACCATGTAATACTACGGTTGCACCATGCAGGGCATAACTCATCGCAGCAGCACGACCAATCCCATCACCAGCGCCTGTGATCAGGATAATACGATCTTTCAATAAATCTGGACGAGGTTGATATTCTGAGTATTTCATTGTTATGCCTCCTATTCTTATCTTAAAAGTTTAATTCATCATACCCTGATTTTCTGACAATACAGTGATTTTCTGTTTGATCAGCTGATGCAGTTCAGGAATGGTTTGAATAATGGCATCGGCTTGCCAAGCTGCAAGATCATCGCGCGATTCGACAGGCAAATAACCGTAAGCAGCCAAAATGGTATACATATCGGCATGACGACCTGCGTCAATATCGCGTGGATGATCACCGACATAGATAATCTCTTTCGCATCAAGCTCGAGTTGCTTTGCAGCCAAATACATCGGTTCTGGATCAGGTTTAGTTTTGCTGACATCTTCTGGACAAACTAAGACTGCACAACGCTCAGTCAGATCCAGTTTTGCCAATAGAGACTCACTTAAACCACGAGGTTTGTTGGTGACAATGCCCCATGGAATTTGATGTGCTTCCAGTTCTTCAAGTAATGGGTACATGCCGACAAACAGGTCGGTATCGACCACAATATTCTCACCATATACATCTAAAAAACGTTGGCGATGTGCCAAAAACACGGGGTCTGTGACGTCTAATTCTGGATAAACCAGCTTCACCATGGCACGAGCACCTTCCGATACTTGAGTACGAATGGTATCCGCATCGACTACAGGTCGTTGTTCATCGCGACACATTTGTTGAATGATACGAATGAAGTCTGCGGCAGTGTCAATTAATGTGCCATCGAGATCAAATAAAACCGCTTTCATTAGGCACCTGTATTGGTGGTATGCACCATGTAATTCACTTCAACATTGGGTGCTAACCAATAGTGTTTGGTGATTGGATTATAATGTAGGCCAATCATTTCTTTCAGCGTTAAACCCGCATTGCGGATATCATGCGCCATTTCTGAAGGGCGGATGAATTTATGATAATCATGCGTGCCTTTAGGCAATAAACGCAGGATGTATTCCGCGCCAATAATCGCAAATAAATACGATTTAGGATTACGGTTAATGGTCGAGAAGAACACATGACCGCCTGGCTTCACTAAGGTTTGGCAGGCTTTCACGATTGAGGCTGGATCAGGCACGTGTTCCATCATTTCCATACAGGTCACTACATCGTATTGACCTGCTTGTTCTAGTGCCAATTGTTCAACGGGAATTTGACGATATTCAATGTTTTGTACATTGTCTTGTTCTGCGTGCAAACGCCCTACAGCAAGGGGTGCTTCGCCCATATCGATGCCAAGGACATCTGCTCCGCGACGTGCCATGCTTTCAGCCAAGATGCCACCACCACAGCCGACATCCAGTACTTTTTTGCCAGCCAAGCCACCGACACGTTCATCGACCCAATTTAGACGTAAGGGATTGATTTGATGCAGCGGGCGGAATTCTGAATGTTGATCCCACCATTTGGCAGCCAATGCTTCAAATTTTGCGATTTCTTGTGGGTCAACATTCAATTGCGACATGGTGTCACCTCTATATTAGGATGATTATTTCGGTTTAATCTGTTGGTAGTGTAGCGATTCTGGCAAAAAAAGCGATAAATCCAATAAAAAACTTCACAGAAGCAAAACGAATTGCTCGTGTTTGTTTTATATTTAGCATATAAACTTACGAAAAATGCTTAGAGGAAAAGCAAAGCCAATGAAAAAGTTAGTATTAGGTGGTTTAAGTGCAGTTGCGTTGGCATTCTCAATGAATGCGATGGCAGCAGATTTTGTGGCCGGTAAAGACTATACCGTGATTGCCAACCCAGGCAAAACTTCAGCACCTGCTGGACAACTCGAAGTACGTGAATTCTTCTGGTATGGCTGCCCGCACTGCTTCAAGCTTGAACCACATATGCAAACATGGTTAAAGCAAATTCCAAAAGATGTTTATTTCTTACGTACCCCTGCGGCGATGAATAAAGTCTGGGAACAAGGTGCACGTGGTTATTACGTTTCAGAAGCACTGGGTGTACGCAAGAAAACCCATATTCCATTGTTCCATGCGATTCATGAAGGCGGTCAGCAAATCTTTGACCAAGCCTCTCAAGCAAAATTCTTTGCGCGTTATGGTGTACCTGAGCAGAAATTTAACAGCATGTTTAACTCATTCCCAATTACCGCAAAAATTGCCGAGTCGAATAAATTGGCGCAGCAGTATCAGTTGACGGGTGTCCCTGCTGTAGTTGTGAATGGTAAATATGTGGTACAGGGTGAAGATGGTAAAGTAACCCAAGTAGTTGATTACCTATTGGAAAAAGAGCGTAAAGCCAAATAATTTACGTCGACCTGCAATAAAAAAGGACTGTAGTGACAGTCCTTTTTTTCATTTAGCTTTGGTCAATCTGAAGATCTTTTAAATCGATCTGCACTTTCTGTGTCGGTAGAGACAAAGCTTGGTTCACATAAAGATTAATCAACTTCTCACGCGAACCAATCGAGCGCTGGTAATAGCTTGAGTTTAATAATAATGCTGCACCATAGGTCAAAGACCAGATATAAGACAGGTAATCACGAATCGACATATCGTAATTCTGTGATTTTAAATATTTTTCAGTCATATCTTTCAAAGAAACAATACGCTGCTGACGAATCGCATAAAGCTCATCAAACAAATGTTTTAACTTCGACTCAGTCATGGTCAGATGCTCTTCTAGCTGATGCAGCAGAATGGTACGACTAGGTGAGGTTAGATGATAAAGCATATAACGCGGTGCGTATTCTTTGACATCGGTGTTGTATTTGTCTGAAATTTTTAAAATTTCTTTTTCATTTTGAATAATCAGTTCCAGCAACAGTTCATTCTTGCTACGGAAATGTTTATATAAGGTGCCCTTGGCAATATCCAGTTCAGCAACCAGTTCATCTAGGGTCATTTCTTGGTTGTTTTCTAATAATAGCTTTTCCGCAACCTGCAAAATTTTTTCTTTACGAATTAAGAACTGAGTATGACGATCAGGATTCATGATGCTTATAAGCTCCTCATAGTGTTCTAGACTGCGTTTGCATTAGTGTCTAATGCATCATAACGCTAAGCAATGCTTTTATATATCAAACTTTGGTTTGGATCAGGTCAAGCGTTTTGTGGTTCCCAGTTAGAAATGCCACTGAAGAGTAAACGGACTTGAGTCGCTGCATTGTCGATAAATAAGTTTTGTTGTTCGAGTAGATGATCAATTGTGAATTGTTTGGGTAAATTGATCCACGTCATTGCCCATGTAAACGACATATTAATCAAAATTGTAGACAAGACTTGCAAGTCTTTGGCTTCTTTAATGTGTTTGAAGGTTTCGAGCTTGCATAGATCAATGGCGAGATCTTCAATCAGAAACTCAATTTCACGTGCAATTGCAATGCGTACTGTTTCTGATCCACCCCAACGTTCTGCAATCATAAATTGCCACTGTTGTGGGCTATGATTCACGGCCTGCACAAACAACTCAATACTGGTACGGGTTTTGGCACTGCCACTATGTTTCAAATAACTTTGTCCTAATTGATGGATCAGGCTTTTTAAATGTAAAGAGACTTGATCAACCAATTCTTGGCCCAGTGTATCCATATCTTGGAAATGACGATAAAACGCTGTTGGGACTAAACCCACCTCGCGAGCAACTTCACGCAAACTAATACTACTAAATGAGCGCCCAGCAGTGCTGAGATGAAGTGCTGCATCCAGTAGAGCCTGCCGACTCTGTTGTTTTCGTTCATCTCTAATCGACATGAATAAGATCCCTTAAAACCGTACAACAGAGTCTAGCAAAAAAAACAGAAACTTTTTAGTCTTCGTCCATTGCTAAATGCAAGTGTTTTTGATCTTTCGTCCATTCGTGTATGCATAGGGCGAGCTTAATACATAAGATAGCTTCTTTATTTTTTCCTCGTTTTTAAAGGCTTATTAAAAAGTATAAAAATTATTCAAAAAATTAGTGAACAAGTGTTGACTCAGTGAACACAAATAAATATAGTGTACACATGTTCACTACACGAACATTTGTTCACTCAAAATAAATAGCCAGATACAAAACGAGGAACGTATGAACGCAGAGTTAAGTTATCAGCCACATTGGATTCGAGAAGATTTTGTTGATTTTATTTTGCAAAAAATAAAGCCAACCTTTGCTTGGAAACGCATTCTTGCAGAGGTGACCGCCGTACAGCCTCTCAGCTCGGATATGGTGTTATTGACTGTAAAGCCAAATCATAATTTTGATTTTAGCCAAGTCCAAGCAGGTCATAGTGTTTTGATTACCTTGATGATCAATGGGGTATATCAACAACGTAGTTACTCAATTATTGATATCACGCCACAGGGCGAAATTCGTCTTGGGATTAAAGTCCAAGGTGTAGTATCGAAAGCAGCACAACAATTGCGTGTAGGTGATCGTTTCGAGATCTCGCAGGCACAAGGTGACTTCGTCTTACATCAAGGGCAGCAACGAGCATTACTGATTGCTTCAGGTTCAGGGATTACCGCGATTTACTCTTTATTGCAGCAAGCGCTACAACAGCAGCTTGAACAGGTTCATGTGGTTTATTTTAACCGTGCAGAAGTGTTGCATCAGGACATCTTGGCCTTGGCTGAGCAATATCCACAGTTGCACTATCATTTCTTTAATACCGCAGAGCAAAAACAGCATTTAGATGCAGCATTGTTAGAGAAATTGGTCCCAAATTTTAAAGAGATGCAGGCGTATGCGTGTGGTCACCACAGCATGATGCGCCAAGCGCAAGACATTTATACACAACAGGATGCAGCTGGAAATTTTCATCAAGAGTTTTTCCAACCGATCCAGATTGAGCATTCAAGTGCAGCTCAACCGGTTAGTTTCCGTCGTGCGCAACAGAATTTTATTGCAACGACCAATCTATTAAGTAGTGCAGAACAAGCAGGTTTACGTCCACAACATGGTTGCCGTATGGGTGTATGTAACCGCTGTAGCTGTACCAAAGTCAGTGGTGTGACGCAGAACGTGATCACAGGCGAAATTGATGATCAACCGAATCGTCCAATCAAGTTATGTGTGAGCCAGGCCTTAAGCCCAGTCACGATTGACCTATAAAAACAAAGATATTTGAGGATTAGTACAATGAATATGGCATTAGAATTTAAAAACGTATCAAAGTCAGCCCATTTAACCCCTGAACAAGTCGAAGAGTTTGGTCGCCGTGTTGAGCAAATACGTCTAGATGTGATGCAAAATCTCGGTGAGCAGGATTCAAAATATATCTACAAAGTTCGTAACTTCGTACGTTATACCGAAATCGCATCACGTGGCATGTTGATGTTCGGTGGCTGGATCCCACCTGTATGGTTGTTGGGGACAGCCATGCTGGGTGTGTCTAAAATCGTCGAGAACATGGAGCTTGGACATAATGTGATGCATGGTCAGTTTGACTGGTTGAATGACCCAAGCTTGCGTGGTGAAGACTACGATTGGGACAATACCTGTTCAGGCAATGACTGGCGCTATACCCATAATTATATGCATCACACCTATACCAACATTGTTGGAAAAGACCATGATGTCGGTTATGGCATTTTACGAGTAACAGAAGATCAAAAATGGGAAGTACGTCATTTGGCCAATATTCCGTTGGCTTTACAGTTGATGTTCTTTTTCCAATGGTATGTCGGGGTACAAAACCTGCATTTGGAAGATGCGTTAGTGTATAAAACCAAAACTTGGAAGCAGGTTTGGGCGGATGCATCTGATTTTCGTAAAAAAGCGACACGTCAGGTGTTAAAGGACTATGTGTTTTTCCCTGCAATTGCAACGATTAACTTTATTCCAGTATTGGCTGGAAATGCAGTTGCAAACATCATTCGTAATTTATGGTCGTCAGCCGTGATTTTTAATGGTCACTTTACTGAAGATGCGGAAACCTTTGAAGCAGACAATACTGAGAATGAGACCAAAGCGCAGTGGTATCTGCGTCAGATTCGTGGTTCGAGCAACTTTACTGGTGGTAAATGGATGCACTTTATGAGTGGTAATTTGAGCCATCAAATTGAGCATCATTTGTTCCCAGATATGCCTGCCAATCGTTATGAGCAAGTTGCACCACAAATCAGAGCTTTATGTGCTGAATATGGCGTGAACTACAACGAAGCTAACTTTATGAAGCAGTTCTGGACGGTTTGGGTTCGTTTAGCAAGATGTTCTTTGCCAAATGATATGGCTGCACACGTGGCGCAAACTTGGACGAATTTCAAATCGAAGTTTAAGTTTGCTTAAGCGATGACTAATTCTGTGAATTGTAACGAATAAGTAAAACTGGAAGCACGTGTAATTGAGATATACTATGGCGCAATGATATTTGTGCCATAGTTTTAAGGAATCGTTATGCGTATTGACCAAAGAACATTAGACCAATTACGTGAGGTCAAAATTACCCGTAACTTTACTCGTTACGCAGAAGGCTCAGTTTTGGTTGAGTTTGGTCATACTAAAGTGTTGTGTACCGCAAGCATTGAGAACTCAGTACCTCGTTTCTTGAAAGGTCAAGGGCAAGGTTGGGTGACGGCTGAATATGGCATGTTACCGCGCTCAACGCATACTCGCAGTGATCGTGAGGCGGCACGCGGTAAACAAACGGGTCGTACGCAAGAAATCCAACGTTTAATTGGTCGTAGCTTACGTGCCATGGTGGATTTGAAGAAATTAGGTGAGAACACCATCACGATTGACTGTGATGTGATTCAAGCGGATGGCGGAACACGTACAGCAGCAATTACAGGCGCAGCAGTGGCTTTGGTTGATGCGATGAATGTATTGCTCAGCAACAAGAAAATTAAACAGGATCCATTAAAAAGTTTAGTCGCAGCAATTTCAGTCGGGATGTATCAAGACGAAGTTTTACTCGATTTATGCTACGAAGAAGATTCAAATTGCCAAACCGATTTAAACGTGGTGATGACACAAGCGGGCGAATTTATTGAAATTCAAGGAACGGCAGAAGACAAACCGTTTACGCGCCAGCAGTGCAATGCCATGTTAGAGCTTGCAGAAAAAGGAATCGCGGAATTGATTCAGAAGCAACAGCAGGCACTCGGTTGGTAAGTTCCAGTTGATAGTGCGGGCGGTCTGGTTTTTTTAGACCGCCTTTTTTTTATTCATTTTTTGTCATCGAATTGCGATCAAATCATCATCGAATTGTCATTTAGATTGTATTGACTATCTGCACTGATATTTAACGGATAGTCAAATGCGAAATTTCCTTTTAGCGTTGCTCAGCAGCAGTTGCTTGTTACTCAGTGCCTGTAACGACAGTGATGGCGATAATAATAATGCTACGCCAAATCCAAAGCCGCCAACATCCACATGCAAAATTCACTGCGCGCCATAAACAAGAACAATAAGGAAATAAACCAATGAATCGTCGTGATTTTTTATTAAATTCAACCAAAGCCTTATTTGGTACAGCAGCACTCACCAGTTTCCCAATGAGTATTCAAAAGACACTTGCGATTGATGCCAAGGTAGAAACAGGCACCATCAAAGACGTGAAACATGTGGTGATTTTGACCCAAGAAAATCGTTCTTTTGATAATTATTTTGGGACGCTAAAAGGTGTTCGAGGTTTCGGTGACCGTTTTACCATTCCTTTAAGCCAAGGTCGTAAAGTCTGGGAACAGTATGATGCCAATAAGAAAAAGGTCTATCCGTATCACTTAGACAGTAGTCGCGGTAACGCACAGCGTGTCCGTGGTACACCGCACTCATGGACTGATGGTCAATATGCTTGGGATCATGGTCGAATGGGCAGTTGGGTGCAGTATAAAGAACCGCAGTCGATGGGCTATTACAAGCAACAAGAAGTTGAATTCCAGTTTGCTTTAGCCAATGCCTTTACCCTGTGTGATGCTTATCACTGTGCGATGCATACAGGCACTAACTCAAATCGTATGTTTATCTGGACGGGCACCAATGGTCCAACAGGTGCTAATGTTGCCAGCGTGGTGAATGATCTGGATGCAATTGGCCCATCGACCACAGGTTATGACTGGACCACCTATCCCGAGCGTTTACAGCAAGCAGGCGTAAGTTGGAAAGTTTATCAAAACATGCCTGATAACTTTACTGATAATCCATTAGCAGGATTTAAAAAGTATCGTCGCGCCAATGAGTTATCAGGTAAACCAGTCAATAACAGCACCATTTGCCCAGCTTATGATCCAGCAATTGATGCCAGTCAACCTTTGTATAAAGGTATTGCCAATACCATGCCAGATGGTGGTTTCTTAGGGACATTTAAAGAAGACATTGCTAAAGGTCAATTACCGCAAGTAAGTTGGTTGGTCGCACCCGCAACCTATAGTGAGCATCCAGGACCATCAAGCCCAGTGCAGGGGGCATGGTACATCCAAGAAGTTCTCAATGCGCTGACTGAGCGTCCTGAGCTGTGGAGCCAAACCGTTTTCTTGATCAATTTTGACGAAAATGATGGTTTCTTTGACCACGTACCTTCACCAAGTGCACCTTCAATGGATGCATCAGGCATAGTATATGGCAAATCCACGCTCAGCAAAGAACAGATGTCCTATGAGTATGCGACGCATGCTAAAGCATCGAATGGGCAGCCTAATTTCACCGATCCAGAAGTCAGTAATGGCGTTGGGGTCTATGGACCGGGTATTCGTGTGCCGATGTATATCATTTCACCGTGGAGTCGTGGTGGTTGGGTCAATTCTCAAGTGTTTGATCACTCTTCCGTGATCCGATTCTTGGAGCAATGTTTTGATGTGAAAGAACCAAATATCAGTCCCTATCGTCGTGCAGTATGTGGTGATTTAAGCTCGGCATTCAATTTTAAAACACCGAATGTCTTACCTTTGCAGGACTTATCGGGCAAGAAGACCAAAGCAGAAGCCGATGCGATTCGTAAAGCACAAGAGGGGTTGGCACAGGTCAGCCGTCCTTTAAGCCAGACGTATCCTGTTCAGGAGATGGGGATTCGTCCATCGCGTGCACTACCCTATATTTTGCATACCAGTGCTAAAGTCGATGCTGTGGCTAAAACTGTGAAATTGATATTCTCAAATACGGGCACTCATGCGGCCGTCTTTCATGTCTATGACAAATTGAATTTAGAAGAAGTTCCACGCCGCTATATGGTTGAAGCAGGCAAGCAACTGGATGATGTTTGGCAAAGCAAAGACACTCAATATGATTTATGGGTACTGGGACCAAATGGTTTCCATCGCAGCTTTACGGGTAACCTAACGCACACAGCACAAATTCAAGCACTTCCAGAAGTTCGTGTCTGTATGGAAGAGTGTGATCCAAAGATTTTCTTAAAAGTCCGCAATGACGCTACACAAACAGCAAAACTAGTGGTGAAAGCCAATGCCTACTTACCCAATAAGACTTGGCAAATTGAAACTGCTGCAACTGAAAAAGAACTGAGCTGGGACATGACTGAATTTGGTGGTTGGTACGATTTTACCGTTACGATTGAAAATGATCCAAGCTATAGCCGTCGCTTTGCTGGACGTATTGAAACCAATGAGGACTCAATTTCTGATCCTTATATGGGCTTTTCGGGTAGCTAAAACTTTTAAATGCTAACGCTAAATCAGCAGTCTAAGTAAATCTTAGGCTGCTTTTTATGGGTTGAAAATTATCGTAGTAAAAACCAGTAGATACATAGAAATATCAATATGAGCAGCGTGATAAAACCGACGACAAATACTTCAGTGCTGTCAAAATCTACCGGCTGTCCAAGGCGATAGCAACGTACAACTCCATAACCAATGCTACGGATCAAGCCTTCAAAAATAATTTCAAAGATCAGGTCAATGAATAGAAAACGGAACAGCTTAAACAGTAAATGAAATACGGCTTCGAATACGGTATCCATATTTATTATTTTAATAAATTGAGCTGCTTAGCATTTTAAGCTTACATAGATTGAAATGAAAGTAGACACAAACACATCATCGTCAACAATAGCTCACTGAGCATTTACATGCCTATAACACAGCCCACCGATTTGGCTCATGTTGCTTTGATAGATTGGATACAAATTAAAAGTAAGAACTTTTAGGGGAGAACGATGTTACAAGTATTTCTGGTTTTGCTCACCGCAGTGACTTTTGTCTTAATGGCGGCTGACCCTCGTCCAACTGATTCGACCGAAGCCGAATCAGCGTGGCAAGTTGAAACAACACAATTGAATGGTGTAGAGGCTCTAGTAGAACAAAAGCCCGTGAAGCAAGAAAAAGACTTTGATCAGGCTTAAGCGTTAAAACGCATGGATAAATCAACTGCGCGTACGTCTTTGGTCAATACGCCCATTGAAATATAATCCACGCCAGTGCTTGCGACTTCACGTAAATTTTCAATGGTGATATTGCCAGAAGCCTCTAATTTACAACGGCCAGCCACATGTTTGACCGCATCAATCATTTGTTGCTGACTAAAGTTATCCAACATGACAATATCAGCACCTGCTTCAAGTGCTTGATTGAGCTCATCCCATGTCTCAACTTCAACCTCTACAGGTTTACCGGGTGCAATGGTGTGCGCCTTGGCAATTGCTTGGGTAATTCCACCCGCTGCCATAATGTGATTTTCTTTAATCAAAAATGCATCAAATAAACCTAAACGATGATTTTGACCACCGCCGACAGCAACCGCGTATTTTTGTGCAATACGAAGACCTGGCAAAGTTTTACGGGTATCGAGTAGTTTAGTGTGTAAACCATCAAGCTGTTGGACATAGCTAGCCGTTTTGGTTGCTACGGCTGAGAGGGTTTGCACAAAGTTTAAAGCAGGGCGCTCTACGGTGAGTAAACTACGTGCAGAACCCGCAAGTTTTAAGAATGCTTCATTTGCCGCAACATGTTCGCCTTCTTGCTTGAGCCATGTGATTTGAACCGTGCCGTCATAGGCTTGAATTAACGCATTGACCCAAGGTTGACCCGCCAACACCATATCTTCACGTGTAATAATGGTTGCAGTGGCTTGTTCATCTTCAGGTGTGAGCATGGCGGTAATATCGCCGTCCCCAATATCTTCTTGTAATGCTTGTTGAATATTGATTTGAATAGATTGTTCAAGCAAAGATTGAGGGATACTCATACCATTTCCAGTATATTTTTGACTAAAAAACTTGTGCGTTATATTAGCACTCTACTCATAAAAAATAAGTATTTCATCTCGATTATTCGTGATAAAGCATGTCAGAATGGGCAAGATAAATATTAAATTGCTGATTCGAGTCACCATGCAACAATCTAGATTTACTCAAGTTCAAGATGGGATATTGGCAGGCGCAACACAAATTTCATCGCCTAATTTTAATGTCCGACCTACAGATACCGATATTCAACTAATTGTTATTCATAATATTAGTTTGCCTCCTTCACAGTTTGGTGGTGGCTATATTCAACAATTCTTTCAGAATCAGCTGGATTGGTCATTACACCCTTATTTCCAAACTATTGAGGGGATGAAAGTTTCAGCGCACCTATTGATTTTGCGTACAGGTGAAGTGATTCAGTTTGTGAATTTTAATGACCGTTCGTGGCACGCAGGCCGTTCTAGCTATTTGGCATTGAAAGAATGCAATGATTATTCGATAGGGATAGAGCTGGAAGGAAGTGATGATCTCCCTTTCGAATCTGAGCAATATCAGGCATTGGTTGAGGTTGTGAATACTTTACGCCAAGCATATCCAAAAATTCAAAATCATATTGCAGGTCATTCCGACATTGCGCCAAAACGAAAAACCGATCCTGGCTTATATTTTGATTGGCAATTGTTTCGGAACTTATTGTCCCAACAAAAATTCGCCCAAAAAACATTGTCGGATTTATAATTTCACAACGAAATCTATTCGGACTTTCATTACAATAACGCTTTTTAAAATATAAGCCGTAGGTGGATGCGATGGCATTGTGGCGATCGACTGTAATTGTCAGTGCAATGACGATGTTATCTCGAGTGTTGGGCTTAGTACGTGATGTCGTGCTACTCAATGTGTTTGGTGCAGGTAAGGATTTCGATACCTTCGTTGTCGCCTTTCGTATTCCCAACTTTTTCAGGCGCTTATTTGCAGAAGGGGCATTTTCTCAAGCCTTTATTCCTGTCCTGACAGAATATAAAACCAGTCGTGCCCATGCCGAAGTCCAGATTTTAATTAGTCGGGTGTTTGGCTGTTTGCTTACAGCCATGTCCTTATTGACCTTTGTTGCTATGGTGGCAGCACCTGCGATTATTTATTTATATGCACCTGGTTTCCATAATGACCCAGAGAAATTTGATCTCGCTGTCGATATGTTCCGTCTGACTATTCCATATCTGATGTTTATGTCATTGACGGCTTTTGCCAGCAGTATCTTAAACAGCTATGGCTCATTTGCTTCACCTGCTTTTTCTCCTGTATTACTCAATGTGGCGATGATTGCAGGGGCGTGGTGGTTAACGCCGTATATGGCAGAGCCAATCATGGCTTTGGGCTGGGCTGTGGTTGCTGCGGGTGTTTTACAGCTGGCGATTCAGATCCCTGAATTATGGAAAAAGAACCTACTGATTCCACCGAAAGTAGACTTCAAACATGAAGGTGTGGATCGTATTTTAAAACTGATGCTGCCTGCTTTGTTTGGGGTATCAGTGACTCAGATTAACTTATTGCTCAATACAATCTGGGCATCATTTATGCAAGATGGTTCAGTCTCATGGTTATACAGTGCGGAGCGTATGACTGAGTTGCCATTGGGATTGATTGGTGTGGCGATTGGTACGGTGATTTTACCTTCACTTTCTGCACGTCATGCAGAGCAAGATCAGGCCAAATTTAGAGGCATGATTGATTGGGCTGCGAAGATTATTATGCTGGTCGGTATTCCTGCGAGTATTGCATTATTTATGCTATCGACACCAATTATTCAGGCCTTGTTCCAGCGCGGTGAATTTACCGTGGAAGATACGCGAATGACAGCATTGGCGCTTCAATGTATGAGTGCAGGGGTCATATCATTCATGTTGATTAAAGTCTTCGCACCAGGTTTTTATGCGCAGCAAGATACCAAAACGCCTGTCCGTGTAGGTTTAATGGCCGTCGCAGCCAATGCGATTCTAAACCTAATCTTTATTGGTTTATTTAAATTGATCGACTGGCATGCCGAGCATATGGCACTCGCATTAGCATCTTCTGGTTCTGCTTTGGTCAATGCGGGAATGCTGTATTTCTATCTGCATAAACGTAATATTTATCGTTTTGGGACGCATTGGAAGAAACTTGCATTACAATATGCGGTTGCCAATATCACTATGATTACAGCACTTTGGTACGGTTTAACATGGTATCAAGGCGAGATTTCACAATGGCTACGTATTGCTGAAGTGGCTGGTTTATGTGTGCTTGGTGTGGTGGCTTATGTAGTTGGATTGTTGGTGACAGGCTTTAGACCAAGACATTTGAAGGCTTAAAAACTGAGTAGGAAGGAATATTTGAATTAATGACTAGAAATGCAGCAATAGACATATTAAAGCTTTGTCTGTCCTTCTTAGTTGTAATGCTACATTGTAGTTTATTCAAAGATATAAACACTTCTTTATACTACTTAACGGTGAATGGTTTATTTCGGATAGCTGTTCCATTATTTCTTATAATTACAGGTTATTATTTCTTTTATATAGATGATTTTAAAAAACTAATTCATTGGGGTCGGAGAATTCTGATCCTCTATTTGATTTGGATGTTATTTTATATATCATTTTGGTTCTCGTCTTCATCACTATTAGCAAATATTAAAAGTCTATTCTGGGGCTATTTTGTACTTTGGTATCTGATAGGAACTTTCTTTGGTGGATTATTGGTCTACCTGATTCGAAATCGTTCGTGGGCTTTTCAGTTAGGTTCTGCATTGTTGTGTTTTTTTATAGGATACATTATACAAACCTCTGGAAATTTACATTCATTTCCTAAAGAATTGGACAGTTTTCTGAATAATTCTAGAAATTATCGAAATTTTTTTATGATGTGTTTTCCATTTATGATGATTGGTTTTGGGATTAATAAGTATAAGTTAGATCGAAAAATTAATATTAATTTATATATGATATTATTTTTAATGTTGTTGTTGTTGATTGAATCTTTTGTTAATTATTACTTTGTAAATAATAAAGAGGCTCTTGATTTACTGATAATGTTATTGCTGGTTTCCCCAGCAATCTTAATTTTTACATTAAATAAAAAGGTTTATAATCAAAGCAAGAACCTTGCTGCACTTTCAACAGCAGTCTATCTGATTCACCCCATAGTAATGTACGAATTGGCCAAGACAATAGAAAGTAACAGCACTATAATATATACAATTATAGTGCTGTTACTTTCTATTTTTTTAGGTTATTTACTGACGATCTTAAATAAAAAATTGAAATATTTACTTTAGTGAACTTCAAGTAATTCAATATCAAAAATCAACGTACTATTAGGCCCAATCGCATCACCCGAACCGACATCACCATAGGCTAGATTTGCTGGAATAAAGAAACGTGTTTTACCACCTTCCTTCATGGTTTGAACACCTTCGGTCCAACCCGAAATTACTTGACTCAGTTTAAATTCAAGCGGATGGTTACGTGCAATTGAACTATCAAACACGGTGCCATCAAGTAGACGACCTTCATAATTGACTTTAACTGTAGAGGTCACTTTGGGAGACTTGCCTTGACCTTGTTGTAGCACTTGATACTGTAAGCCAGATTTTGTAGTGACAATATCAGCCTTCTTCGCGTTTTCGGCTAAAAAAGCCTTACCTACATGATCATTTTTTTGTGCTTGTTCTTGGAACTCAATCAGTTGCTTGGCTTCTAGGCGTTTTTTATATTGATTTAGAACGTTGGTCATTTCTTCATCGGTTAATGATGCCGTTTTACCTTGTACAGCTTCTTGTAAACCTTGTGCAAAGGTTTCAATATTCAAATCTTTTAAGGTTTCGGCATTACCTCTGCCCATGAAATAACCGTAACTATAACCGAGTTGATCTTTTTGTGGACTTTTTAGTGTAATGGGTGCTGCTTGAACCGTTCCGATGGTTAAAGCAATTAAAATGAGACCTAATCTTTTCATTCTTTTTTCCAAAAAATAAAGGAGAGCATAGGCTCTCCTTAAGATCATTTACTTAACAGCGATTAATTCTACATCAAAAATTAATGTGCTATTTGGTGGGATCGAACCAGGGACACCTTGTTCACCATAACCTAAGTTTGCAGGAATATAAAAAGTCGCTTTGCCGCCTTCTTTCATCAGTTGTAAGCCTTCAGTCCAACCAGGAATCACTTGATTCAGTGGGAATTCAATTGGCTCACCGCGGTCATAGGAACTGTCAAAAACTTTACCATCAGTAAGTTGGCCTTTGTAATGAACTTTCACAACAGATGTAGCAGCAGGTTGTTTACCTGTGCCTTCTTTAGTGATTTTATATTGCAAGCCTGAAGCGGTTGTTTTCACACCTTCTTTTTTCGCGTTTTCTGCTAAAAAGCTGTTGTTGGTTGCTTCAGTTTTTTTTGTTTCAGTGATTTGTTTTTGTTGTTGCTCTTTTTGGAACTCAACATAAGCTGCCTGTAACTCTTCTTCTGTATAGGCAGCAGGTTTTTGTGCATGTGCATCACGGAAGCCTGTGATAAATGCGCTGGTTTCTAATTCGGGTGGTGTTTGTTTTGCAACTTCATAACCTAATGCATAACTGATTTTTGCCACGGGTGCTGCATTTTTGTCAGCTTTGGCACCAAGCTCAGTTGTTGGGTTTTTAGTGGCGTAGTAAATTGGAACGAGCGCTGCGCCACCTAAAACGGCTGCGACAACGAAAGGTAAAGCTTTACTCATGAGATGTACCAAAGCGAAATTTTAATAAACAATATGGGGTTGATCTTAGCATGTATAGGCTAATACATTGAATAATTAACAGCAAAAATGCGTGTGTTTTTTATAAGATTTATGTTTTTAACAATAAAAAGCCAGATCTAATAATCTGGCTTTTTATTCATCAATATGAAGCGTGTTTAATCATCTTTATGGGCTTTATAGGCATATGAATAATTATATCCATAACCGTATCCAGCGCTTGTACGTTGAATATCGTTCAAAATAAATCCATTAACTTTTACATTAGCTTGCTCAAAACGATTCAAACTCAGTTCAAGTTCTTTCATTTGTGATTTAGCATAACGAGCAATGATTAAATTTACACCCGCGTATTGAGAAATAATAATACCATCAGTGACTGCCAAGATCGGTGGAGTATCAATAATGATGTGATCGTATTGTTGACTCAGTTGTTCCAATAATGATTTAAATTGTTCTGAGCCAAGCATTTCAGACGGATTGGTTGGGTTTTTGCCTCGCGTAATCACACTTAAACCAGCGATATCAGTTTGATGGATCACTTGATTTAAGTCAGCTTGATGGCTTAAATATTCCGATAAACCAGGCTTGATCTCTACATTAAAATATTTATGTAGATAACCACGACGCATATCGGCATCGATGATGAGTACTTTTTTACTACTTTGGGCAAAAATAGTAGCTAAGTTGGTCGAGATAAATGATTTACCGACTTCTGGTGAAGGGCCTGCGATCATGATGATATTGTTCTTGGCATTTGCCAAAGCGAAATGAATCGCGGTTCGAATACTACGTAAGCTTTCTACAGCAATATCATCATTGTGTTTAACAGCAAGAATAGGAATAGATTTCTTCTTTTTCAAGATACTAATACGTGTTTCTTGCACAGGTGAACGCGGCACAGTTGCATAGACAGGAAGATCGAATTCATTTTCAATTTGTGTTGAATCTTTTACACCTGTACGTAACATATTACGTAACAAAGCAATCAAAGTGCCCAAGAAGCCACCTAAGAAAATTGAAAGAATAAGAATCTGCAATTTCTTTGGTTTTATTGGTTTTACAGGTTCAACGGCAGTGTCAACAATACGGACATTACCAATTTCACCTGCTTTGGCGATACGGAGTTGTTGATAAGAGTTTAGTAAAGCCGTGTAGAGTTGAGTTTTAACTTCAACTTCACGATAAAGTTGTAAGTATTGACGTTGAATATCAGGCAGTTGCTTTAAGGTATTGTTTAATTGAGAGATCTGTTTGTTTAATGCTGTGATTTGAGCATTAATTTCACGCATTGCTGGATGTTCAGCAGTATATTTGGCTGCAAAATCAGCTTGTTGTTGTTGTAACTCAATCTTTTTGGTTTCTAATGTTATACTTTGGGTCAGATACAATTCAGACTCTTTGGTTACATCGACTGTATTGAATTGCTGGCGAAACTTATTGAATACGCGTTCTGCATCATCTAATTGTTTCTTTAGTTCTGGTAATTGTTCATCCAGAAACTTTAAAGTCTGAGCTGATTCAGCTGAACGACGCTCGATGTTTTGTGCGCTATAAGTGGCCAAAATTGCATTTAAAACTTTGGTAATATGTTCTTTATCTTGTCCTTGATAAGTTAAGCCTAAAACACCTGTGAGTTTTCCTTGCTCTGCTACACTATAATTTGAACTGATATTATTTACAGAGCTAGGTGTAGATAAATTTTTAATATGATAAGTTGCGCCCAATTGATCTTTTGTAAAAATTCCAACCTTCCAAGTTCCTTTATGACCTTTAATCTGGTTTAATTGATTTAATGGGGCAGTTAAGACAACTTCTTCTGTTACAGGATCTGTTAAACGTACAGACTGTTGGTCAAAATTAAGCAATAAGTTTTTGTCTAAATAAAATGCTGGTACTTCAAGTTGGCGAATTTCAAAGCTTTTCGGACCATCGTTAAAGATAATTGAATTTTTTGTGTAATTGGTTTTATAGTCACTGCCATTTAATAAACGTTTCAGAAGTGTATTTTCAGCACTAGATACTTGTATATTCAGATGTAAATCTTTAATAACCGACCCTAAAACCAAACGAGACTTTAAAATTTCGATCTCAGCTTGAGCTGGTGATTTTTGCTCAATCATATTTGATAAATCACCTAAAAGGGCAGCAGAAGCCCCTTTACTATCTTCAACTTGTACTAAAGCATCAACGGAATAGGTATCTGGAGTTACACGCAGATAGAGTAAAGCAAAGACTAAGCTCAGAATAATACACAATGCAATGAGCTTCCATTGTGCAATTAAAGCAAAGAAAAGCTCTTTTAGGTCAATTGTATCTTCAATATTGGTATTTTGGCTCATAATCTTAATCTAAAAAAGTTAAATATAGTTTTTCCAATCAGCAACACACTGTTGAATTAGCAGACAGGTATCATCAAAAAAAGTTTGATCATGTTGGTAGGGATCAGGTACATTTTTGTTTTGCCAATGGCCCAGACGAAATACTTTACCTTTTGCAAAAGGCCAACTTTGCTCAATATGCTTTTGCTGATTATTGCTCATCACTAAAATCAAATCTGCCTTTTTCAGGTGATCTGCTCTGAGTTTCTGTGCAACATGCGCACTCATATCAATATTTAAACGTTGCATACATAACTGGGCTTTAGCATCAGCAGCATGTCCAATCAGCCCAGAAATACCAGCAGATTCAATTTGAAAATCTGGATGTTGTTGTTTTAGTAAATACTCCGCCATCGGGCTACGGCAAATATTTCCAACGCAAACAACTAAAATAGTTTTAATATCCATTTAAATTATTGCCCTAAACGATCAAAGTTATATAGAGCACTAGAGAATGGAATAATTTGGTTGATAACACGTTGCCAACGAGTTAAGCCTGTTGCATCAACATACACGATATCATTACTACGCAGTCGAAATTGATTGGCAAGCCCAAAATCGCCCAGACTCATTAAATTTAGATGATACAGTTCGGTATGCCGATTATTGGGGTTAGTTCTTAAAACATAAATACGACTAGCACTGGCAGACAAAGGATTGAGCCCTAAACTTTCACCTAAGGCATCACTCAAGGTCATACCTTGATCGCGCATAGGTAAGGCCTGATTTTTACCTGATTCGCCCATTACGTAAATTTTCTGATTTTCTTTGGTACTTACATAAATAGTATCGTTAGGTTGTACTAAGAGTTTGTGTAAAGAGTATCCTGATTTCTCTAAGTCTATCGTGTTGAGGTCATATGTCATACCATTACGAATAAGCTGGATAAATGTATTATCACCTTTGTCTGTAACGCCGCCTGCCATACCTAGAGCCGTATAGATGCTAATGGGTTGATCATTGAGGAAGAACTGACCACCTTTCATTACACTTCCCTGAACAGAATAGCGTTGTCCTTGGTATGAGAGTACACGCACAATCACATCAGGGTTTTTTAAGTAATGAGCAAATTGGCTGCGTAAATCTGTATTTAGTTGAGCTAAGGTCTTCCCTGCAGCTTTATATCGCCCGACTAATGGTATTTGTATAAAACCGTTATAATCGATTGGGTAGCCATTCGCTTGTATGGATTGATCATTGGTCAGATTGTTTACAGGAGGGGTGATTTCAGGATAAGCCCAAAGTTGAATAGAGAGTACATCACCAGAACTCAAACGATATGCCTGTTGTTGTTGTTTAAAAAGCGTTGCGTAATTGTTTCGATAGTCTATTTGAGCAGGTTGAATTGCTGGCAAGTTATCTTGAGTAATTTGCATAACATTGACATTGGTTCCCTGATCTGTTTTGTAAACACCTTCGGTTGGAATATCATATGTTTGTAAGCCAGAAGTAACAGCACAGCCTGTAGCACTAATACTAATTGCAAGAATGGAAAAAAGTTGATAATGCTTCACAATCGACCCTTGAATAGTTATACCTGTTGTCACACAACAACATATCTTTGGACTTAGAATTGGGCTAATTCTAGCTGAAAAAGATCAAAAAAGCATAGAAGAATCATTTCGGTTTGTATGTTTAGTTTATCTGAATAATATGGAAACAAGTATTGGAAAGAATATAGTGAAATACTTTAGATGAAAGCTAGGTTGTATAGTGATGTTCAATCATACAAATCAAGTTTGAGTAAATTCAAACATCGAGGTTTCTATTTTTAAATTTACTCAATAAAGAAGTTATCCTAACGCTTGAGTGTATGAAATAAGTTAAAGAATTTTGCTTTGACGCAGTGCAATGGTAAAAATTATTAACAATAAAATCATGTTTGATTAGTGCTAGCAAAAGATCAATAGTGCTTATTTTTCTATTAGTTTGTGAGTTTATTGATTTATTCATGTTGTGATAGTGGTTCTTTGAAACTATATAATATGGATATGGTGTGAATTTGTTTGCTGGAATTAAGTGTTATAGAGCCTAGAATGTTTAAAATCATAAATAGAAATGTAAATATAGAGGGTGCGTTGAATGCAAAAGGTTCTATTGGTATTTGGTACTCGGCCAGAGGCGATAAAAATGGCTCCTTTGGCCTTAAACCTACAACAGCTTAAGCAAGATTTTGAGACAAAAGTCTGTGTGACAGGTCAACATCGTCAAATGTTGGATCAAGTGCTGAGTTTATTTGGGTTAACACCTGATTTTGATTTGAATTTAATGAAACCAGGGCAAACTTTGTCTGATATTACCTCAGGGGTACTCAAAGGTTTAGAGCAGTTATTTGAAACTTGGGTGCCAGATGTTGTTTTAGTGCATGGTGATACTGCCACAACTTTTGCCGCTTCATTGGCCGCGTATTATCACAAGATAAAAGTAGGTCATGTCGAAGCTGGCCTTAGGACAGGGGATTTGTATTCTCCTTGGCCAGAAGAAGCTAACAGAAAATTAACAGGCGTACTTACGAATTATCACTTCGCACCTACACAATCATCGTATGAAAATTTAATTAAAGAAAATGTGAATCCTGTAAATATTGTCATTACAGGAAATACCGTGATTGATGCTTTGTTACAAGTAAAGCAAAAGGTTGAGCAAGACCAGTCGCTGGTCGATGAATTTCAACAACAGTTTTCATTCCTAGATGCGGATAAGAAACTGATATTGGTTACAGGGCACCGTCGTGAGAATTTTGGTCAGGGCTTTTTAAATATTTGTCAGGCATTAGGTAATTTAGCTAAAAAATATCCTGATATCCAAATAGTTTACCCTGTGCATTTAAATCCGAATGTACAACGGCCTGTCAATGAGTTGTTAGCGGATATAGACAATATTCATCTGATATCGCCACAAGATTATTTGCCTTTTGTCTATTTAATGAATCGTAGTTACCTAATTCTAACCGACTCTGGTGGAATTCAAGAAGAAGCACCATCTTTGGGTAAGCCCGTTTTAGTGATGCGAGATACCACTGAGAGACCTGAGGCAGTTCGTGCTGGGACGGTACGTTTAGTTGGAACAGATGCAGGAACTATCGAACGTTCAGTAACAGAGTTGCTTGAAAATCCAACTATTTATGCAGAGATGGCTGAGGCGCATAATCCTTATGGGGATGGTCAAGCATGTCAACTTATTATTCAGTTTTTGCTCAAGAATACTGATGGGAGGGGGTAGCTCTCCGAGTTTTTACATAGGAAGGATCTTTCTTACAAACTTCATTGATAAGTTTCAGTAAACACATTCATACAATTGGAATGCGGCATTTGTAAAAAATTTGCTATAGTACGCCCTGAGATTAATGCGGTTAATTAATTTTAAAGAATCTGGTATAAGTTTTGTACAGACAGATATACACTTTAATACAAGGGAAAAGGCTGATTGTGATGCAACTTGCCGAATTGAAAATAGCAATTATTGGTTTAGGGTATGTAGGTCTGCCATTGGCAGTTGAGTTTGGTAAAAAAACTCCTGTGGTAGGATTTGATATTCACCAAAAACGTATAGATGAATTGAAACGTGGTCAGGACCATACTTTAGAAGTTTCACCAGAAGAACTGATTCAAGCAAAGCAATTGAGCTATAGTGCAGACCTAGAAGACTTAAAAAGCTGTAATTTTTTTATTGTAACTGTGCCTACTCCTGTGGATCAGGTTAATCGCCCAGATTTAACTCCACTTAAAAAAGCAAGCGAAACTCTAGGGAAAGTGATTAAAAAAGGCGATATCATTGTATATGAATCGACTGTTTATCCTGGTGCGACAGAAGAAGTATGTATTCCCGTATTAGAACAAGTGTCGGGATTGAAATTTAACCAAGACTTCTTCGCAGGGTATAGTCCTGAGCGAATTAACCCAGGTGATAAAGTCAATACGCTTACAAAAATCAAGAAAATTACCAGTGGCAGTACGCCGGAAGTAGCTGAAGTCGTAGATCAAGTGTATGCGAGTATTATTACGGCAGGGACACATAAAGCATCTAGTATTAAAGTCGCGGAAGCTGCAAAAGTAATTGAAAATACTCAACGTGATTTAAATATTGCCTTAGTAAATGAATTGTCAGTAATTTTTGATCGTATTGGTATTGATACTGTTGACGTGCTCGAAGCTGCAGGCAGCAAGTGGAATTTCTTACCTTTTCGTCCAGGATTAGTCGGAGGGCATTGTATTGGCGTTGACCCTTATTACTTAACGCATAAAGCTGAAGAAGTTGGTTATCATCCACAAGTGATTCTGGCCGGTCGCCGTATTAATGACAATATGGCTCGCTACGTTGCTCGAAATACGATTAAGCTAATGCTTCAAAATGGTATTGATGTTCCTCGTTCAAAAGTAGGCATTCTTGGGGTGACCTTTAAGGAAAATTGTCCTGATATTCGTAATAGTAAGGTTGCTGATTTAATTAAAGAGTTCGAAGCATGGGGTGCACAGGTTGTTGTGACGGATCCATGGGCTGATGCAAAAGAAGTGAAAGATGAATATGGCGTAGAACTAGGTCAAGTTAATGCTGAACACCTCGTTGATGCGCTTGTTGTGGCTGTTGGGCATAATGAATTCCGTTCGCTAGCGGCAAATGAATTACGTAGTTATGTACAGAGTGAAAAACCAGTATTAGCTGATGTGAAAAGTCTTTTTGACCGTAACCAAATGTCTGATGCTGGATTTACAGTTTTCCGTCTCTAATTTTAATTATACATTGAAGTTCTAATTATGAAAAAATTTGCCCTTATTGGTGCTGCAGGTTATATCGCACCACGCCACCTTAAAGCGATCAAAGAAACTGGTAATACTTTAGCTGTTGCCATGGATGTAAATGACTCCGTAGGAATTATGGACAGTCATTTCCCAGAAGCGGAATTCTTTACTGAGTTTGAAGAATTTGAAGCCTACGTAGAAGACCAAAAATTAAAAGGTGAAAAGCTAGATTATGTTGCGATCTGCTCACCCAACTATCTACATGCCCCTCACATGAAATATGCGTTGAAAAATGGTATTGAAGTCATTTGTGAAAAACCATTGGTACTGAATTCAGAAGATCTAAATATGCTTTCAGAATATGAAAAGCAATATGGTGCCAAGGTAAACTCGATTTTACAATTACGTTTACACCCGTCTATTATCGCATTGCGCGATAAAGTTCAAGCTGCGCCAGCAGATAAAGTATTTGATGTTGATCTTACTTATTTAACTTCCCGCGGTAAATGGTATTTAAAATCATGGAAAGGCGTGGACAACAAATCTGGCGGTGTAGCAACTAATATTGGTGTGCATTTCTACGACATGTTGCATTTTATTTTTGGAAAAATTGTTAAAAATGAAGTGCATTTCCGTGATGAAAAAACCTCTTCTGGTTATTTGGAATATGAACGCGCGCGTGTACGCTGGTTCTTGTCGATTGATGCAAATAACCTTCCAGATAATGCGGTACAAGGTGAAAAACTGACTTATCGCAGTATTACCATTGAAAATGAAGAACTTGAATTTTCAGGCGGGTTTACCGATTTGCATACGCAAAGCTATCAACGTGTCTTGGAAGGTAAAGGTTACGGTGTTGAAGAAAACCGTGCTGCGATTGAAACCGTTGAAGTGATTCGCGTTTCACCAATTGTTGAAAACCCAGTAAATCCGCATCCATTATTGGCAAAGGTGAAAAAAGCATGAGCTTTTATCAACATGAAACGGCCATAGTTGATGATGGTGCACAAATTGGTGATGATTCCCGTGTTTGGCATTTTGTTCATGTCTGTGGTGGTGCCAAAATCGGTAAAGGTGTGTCTTTAGGCCAAAACGTATTTGTGGGTAACCGCGTTGTCATTGGCGACCACTGTAAAGTCCAGAACAACGTATCGGTTTACGATAATGTCGTTTTGGAAGAAGGTGTATTTTGTGGGCCAAGCATGGTCTTTACCAATGTATATAACCCACGTTCGCTAATTGAGCGAAAAGACCAATATCGTGACACGTTGGTGAAAAAGGGTGCCACATTAGGCGCAAACTGTACCATTGTCTGTGGTGTGACTATTGGAGCATATGCTTTTGTTGGGGCAGGTGCGGTTGTAAATAAAGACATACCTGCATATGCACTGATGGTCGGTGTACCTGCAAAACAAATCGGTTGGATGAGTGAGTTTGGGGAACAGCTAGATCTTCCTTTGCACGGGCAGGCACAAGTGACCTGTTCGCACACAGGAGCAGTTTATCAACTTGATGGAACGACACTGACAAAGCAAGGTTAATATGATTGACTTTATTGATTTAAAAGCGCAGCAACATCGAATTAAAGATAAAATTGATGCAGGTATTCAAAATGTATTGACACATGGTCAGTATATTCTTGGGCCAGAAGTCACTGAGCTAGAAGAAAAGTTAGCTGCTTATGTTGGGGCGAAGCACTGTATTACGTGTGCCAATGGCACAGATGCATTGCAAATTGCACAAATGGCATTTGGTATAGGACCAGGTGATGAAGTGATCACACCTGGTTTTACTTATATTGCAACAGCCGAAACAGTGGCATTATTAGGCGCAAAGCCAGTCTATATAGATGTAAATCCTAAAACTTATAATTTAGATGCTGAGAAATTAGAGGCGGCAATTACACCTCGAACCAAGGCCATTATCCCAGTGAGTTTGTATGGTCAATGTGCTGATTTTGATGCCATCAATGCGATTGCTGCAAAGTATGGTATTCCAGTGATTGAGGACGCCGCACAAAGCTTTGGGGCAACTTATAAGGGGCGTAAAAGCTGTAACTTAAGCACAGTTGCATGTACTAGCTTCTTCCCTAGTAAGCCATTGGGTTGTTATGGCGATGGCGGTGCTATTTTTACTAACGATGATGAGTTGGCGAAAGTGATTCGTCAGATTGCGCGTCATGGTCAGGACAAGCGTTATCACCATATACGTGTGGGTGTGAATAGCCGTTTAGATACCATTCAAGCTGCCATTTTGTTACCAAAACTAGAAATTTTGGATGATGAAATGCAAGCACGCCAAAAAGTTGCTGACGTCTATAACCAGTTATTTAATCAGGCTGGTATCCAGACAACGCCATACCTTGAGTCACATAATACCAGTGCATGGGCGCAATATACGATTCAGGTCGATAATCGTGCAGAAGTCCAAGACCAGTTAAAAGCCCAAGGTATTCCAACAGCTGTGCATTATCCTATTCCTTTAAATAAACAACCTGCGGTGGCAGATGCAAGTGTGCTGTTGCCTGTTGGTGATACGATTGCTGAAAGAGTGATGAGTTTGCCAATGCATCCTTACTTAACAGTTGAGGATCAAGAGAAAATTGTTGCTGCATATGCAAAATAAACATATTTTACTGATGCCATCTTGGTACCCAGAAGACGCAGAAGATATTCGAGGATGTTTTTTTAGAGAGCAGGCTTTAGCACTTCTCAACGTTGGTATTCAGGTTGGTGTCGTCACAGTAGAATTAAGATCTTTAAGACGTTGGCGAACGTTGTTTGATAGATCCCATGGTATCTTTTATGAAAATGACCATGGGATAAATACATTACGATTTAAGACAATGTATTGGTTTCCCCGAATGCCTCGTCTTATTAATAGACTGAGTTTATTTGGAGGGATTAAAGCATTTGAGTTATACATACAGAAGTATGGAAAGCCTGATTTAATACATGTTCATTCTTGCCTTCATATGGGTGCAGTCGCACTATATATTAAGAAGAAATATGGTATACCCTATATTGTTACTGAGCATAGTAGTGGGTATATAAGGAATTTGTACACTGGATATGAAATTAATTGTACAGAAAATATTCTTAAACAAAGCAACAAGCTAGTTGCTATTTCTCAGATAATGGGTAGTTTTTTTCGTCAAAAATTTACTACTCAAAAACATTGGGAGATAATTCCTAACATTGTTAATGCTATTTTTTTTGAACGATCATTGTATAAAAGATCAAACAATGAGTCTTTTAAATTTATTAATGTTGCATTTATGAATAAGAACAAAATGCAAATTAATATTATTAAAGCAGTAGAGTCCCTATATAACCAAGGGATTCAAGATATTGAATTGATTATTGTTGGAGATGGATCCGAAAAGAAAAATTTAGAAGAATATATTAAACAAAACAATATTCCGAATATTAAACTTTTAGGCCTACAGAATAGAGAGTTTATTGCAGATATTATGGTTCAATGTGACTGTTTTGTTTTGTCGAGTGAGGTTGAAACATTTGGTGTCGTTGTGATTGAAGCTTTAGCGAGTGGGTTACCTGTTGTTGCGACACGTTGTGGAGGGCCAGAAGATATTGTGAATCCAACAAATGGATTATTAGTTGAAAAGAACAATGTTGAAGAGTTAGCTAGTGCAATGAAAAAAATAAAAGAATCCGATGGTGTGAAATATAATAATTTAGCGATTCGAAACGCTTGTTATGAAAACTATAGTGAATCTGCTGTAGTAAATAAACTGATGACGATATATAACCAAGTAAAGTAATAAGTATGACAGCTGTCCGGAGAAAAATCCTTGAATATAGTATTGGTCCGTTAGGAGCGGCACTAATCTCTCTTGCTACGATCCCACTTATTGCATGGTTTTATACAGTGCACGATGTTGCACGATATACAATATTTCAAGCAGTGATAGTTTTATATACCTTGGTATTTTGTTTTGGTCTAGATCAAGCATATATCAGAGAGTATTTTGACACAAATAATAAGTCATTATTACTTAAAAATATAATATATGGTGTTTTATTCCCATCATTAGGTGGTGGGCTGCTTCTTTTTTTAATTTTTGGAAAATTTATTTCTGTTTTTTTGTATGATCAATACTCATTTACTTTGTTGCTGCTTACTTTCTTTTCATGTTTCTTTAGCCTACTTATTAAAATCCTTAGTTCAATTCAAAGGGTCAAAGACCAAGCATTATTGTTTTCCTTAAGTCAATTTTTCCCAAAAATAATTTTCTTGATACTTGTGGTATTATTTACTTTTTTCACAAAAATTAGTTTTGAAAATATAATTTGGGCTCAGTTTTTATCAGTTTTTTTTGTTCTGTTGTATTTTTTATGGATAAATAAAAAAGATATTTTTTCAGCTTTTAAAACGTCATTAAATTTTTTAGATATAAAGAAATATTATCTATTTGGCTTTCCTTTAATATTGACTGGTGTGGTTATTTGGGGGTTGAAGCTAGCTGATAGATTTTATTTAAAAACTTTTTCAGATTTGGAGCAGTTGGGGATATATTCTATGGCAATTAGTGTTGCTAGTGGAGTGATTATATTCTCTAGTATATTTAATACAATATGGGCCCCTCTTGTTTATAAGTGGGCTGGAGAAACTAATGTTAAAAGTGATTTTATTGTAGAAAAAGTTGAGAGTATCTCGATTAAGGCCTCACTTGCCATCTGTGTAATAATTTTTATTTTAATATTTTTTTCTAAATTAATAATATTTTTTCTTCCTGCAACATATTCTAATATTTATATTATTATTCCTTTATGTGCATTGGCTCCTTTACTGTATACCTTATCTGAGATTACAGGAATAGGAATAAATCTGATGAAAAAAACTAAATATACTTTAATTAGCTGCTTTGCCGCTATTTTGGTACATATTGTTCTAAGTTTTATGCTAATTCCTAAGTTTGGAGCTGTAGGGGCTTCTGTTGCTGGTGGATTGGCATTTTATATGTTTTTTCTGATGCGAACTTTATTTTCTAATCTTTTGTGGGTGAAAACTAATTTTTTCATTACACACATTCTTACAGTTTTAAGTGTTGTTATTGCTTGCTTTCCTGTTTTATTTTGGTGGATGAAATTGTGAAAATGGAATTTTGGATAATGTCTTTAGTACTAGTTTTAAAAAGGTGAGGTCATTATGAACACAACTAAGACTTTACAGAAAGGAATAGTATTTGGCCTATTGTCATCACTTGTTCTACCTTTTTTTAATTTTTTTGGGTTCGGTCTTTATTTAACCACTATAATTTCAATTTTTCTATTCTTATTTGTTTTTTTATATAAAATAAAAATTGATAAATTTTCTATTATTATATTTTTAATATGTTTTTTGGTATTTTTAAGCACTTTGCATGCTGGTGCTTTTGGTTTGTCTTCCGATGATTATAGAAATTATATTGAAGTAGTAAAATATTTTCAATTTCTTCCATATTTAATCCTGTTTAATAGTATAAACAAAAAAGGTATGGATAAGGTAATTATTGATTTTATAGAATATTCAGTTTTCTTGTATTTGTTAGTATTTTTATTACAACTAATTAATCCTGCAAATATTGGATATCTTATCTCAGCTTTTTATTTGGGAGATGGGAGTTCTCATTTGGTTGGTGTCGAATCAGGACAAAGGCCGCCAATCACAGGTTCTAATCCAAACTCTGGTGCAGTAATAGGTTCATTTTTCTTATTCTTTTATGTTACGCAGATTTTAAAAAAGATCACACCTCTAAATCTTGCTATTTCAGGTTTACTTCTCCTTTCTATTGTAATGACTCAGAGTAGGACTACATTAGCCGGGTTAGCAGTTTGTATAGTTGTTTTTGTTTTGCTTTCAAAAGGCAATTTTAAGTTTAAAATATCACTTGTTTTCTCTATTCCAATAATAGGCTTTTTTATTTATACCTATTTAAATCTTGATTACATTAAATATGGAATTCAGTATTTATCTGAAGGGAATAATGATAGTGTTAATGTGAGACTGGATACTTTTCAGATAGCTAAGCAAGCTTTTTTAAAGTCTCCCTGGTTCGGGACTGGGCCCTCAAAAGATGAGTTTGGTTCAATCTTAGATTCCGAGTATGTATTGATTTTTATGAGGTATGGATTGTTAGGCTGCTTAGTCTTTACTATTTTTATAATAAGCTTGTTATGGAGCGGATTTAGAAATATCAATAGAGATCCAGGTTTGATATTGTTTTTATATACAATTTTAACATTGGTAGTGATGTTAACTAATAATGCTTATAGTGGATATCAGCTTATGTCTATAACTATTCTTCTTATTATTTGGTTAAGAGTAGATGCGGAGAAAAAATAATATGTTGAAAATTGCTCATCTTACTTCAGCTCACCCAAGATTTGATACCCGAATCTTTGTTAAACAATGTATTTCTTTAGCAAAAAAATACCAAGTCTATCTTATTGTTGCAGATGGAATGGGTGATGAAAGAAACCAATCTGTAGATATCATTGATATTGGAAAGTTTATAGGGCGTAAAAATAGAATATTAAATGCACCAAAGGCTATACTTGATAAAGCACTAGAAATTAATGCTGATGTTTATCACTTACATGATCCAGAATTAATACCGATTGGTATAAAATTAAAAAAACATGGGAAAAAAGTAATCTTTGATGCGCATGAGGATTTGCCTAATCAAATTATGTCTAAGCATTATTTGAATAGTGTTACCAAAAAAATACTGTCATTTCTTGTAAAACATTATGAAAAGTTTACATGCGCGAAATTTGATGGAATTGTAGCTGCTACACCTTATATTCGTGAAAAATTCTTAAAAATTAATCCTAATACTTTAGATATCAATAATTACCCTAAATTGGAAGAATTTGAAAGTATTGGTAAAAAATCAAATCAAAATAATCAAGTTTGTTATGTGGGGGGGCTTGCAGATGTACGTGGTATTGTTGAAATGGTCAATGCAATAGGGCTAGTGGAAAAGAAATGCCTGTTGAAAATAGCAGGGGACTTTGCAGACAATAGCCTCGAGCAAAAAGTAAAGCAGCTTGATGGATGGAAGAAAGTCGATTTTTTAGGATATGTTAATAGAGATGAGATTCGAGATACTTTAGCATCATCTATAGCGGGTTTAGTTGTATTACATCCTACACAAAGCTATTTAGACTCCTTGCCTGTAAAAATGTTTGAATATATGTGTGCTGGTATTCCTGTGATTGCATCAGATTTTCCATTATGGCGTTCTATTGTGGATGAGGCTGGCTGTGGACTTTGTGTGGATCCTTTAAATTCATCAGAAATTGCCAAAGCAATTGATTATTTTTTGTGTAACTCTTCATCTGCTGCTGAAATGGGGAAAAATGGACAGACAGCTGTTTTGGAAAGATATAATTGGAATATTGAGGAAAATAAGCTATTTGGGCTCTATAGCAACTTAGAATAATTGATTGTTGGAACGATTTATTATCAATTACAGAGAATGATTATTGGGTTTAAAGCTCATGGAGTATTTGAATAGTTGTTGTGACAAGTTATGAGAATTTTCGTCTGGAAGTTTTTTCATGACACCTAGTTAATTTTAATTGTATGAAAAGTTTTAGCTAAACAGCTAGTTATTTTATAAATTGGATGGATTAAGTTATGTGTGGTATTTTTGGTGTAATTTCTCAGCAGGCCGTTCCTAAACAGCAGCTTAAAACTCTAGTAAAGCATTCTCGGCAACGTGGACGTGACTCAAGTGGATTAGTATATTTTAAAGACAATCAATATTATATTAATCGAGCAGATTATGATGTTATAAAGCTTTTATCTAAAGTAAAGCCATATCAAGCTAATATAGTCCTTGGGCATAGCAGATTAATTACAAATGGTTTAAGTGATAATCAACCAGTTATACGTGATAATATTTGTGCGATTCATAATGGAATCATTGTGAATGATGAGGAAATATGGGGAAAATTGGATGTAGATCGTAAATACAAAATTGATTCAGAAGTGATTGTTGCAATAGCTGAGCAAACTTTAAAAAATAATGAACCCGTTGAAAAAATTTCTGAAAAAATATTAGGTGCATGTAAAGGTGTAGTTGCTTGTGCACTACTTATTGCTGATCTTGGTAAGCTAGTATTATTTTCTAACAATGGGAGTTTATATATAGCATATGATGGTGAAAATATTTTCTTCGCTTCAGAAAGATATGCTTTAGAACAAATATCAGCAAAAAATATTAGTCAAATTAAAGATGAAGCTATAATTCTAGATATACCAATCCATAATACCAAAAAATTTAATGTAGTAGATGAAAAGCAGCGCGAAGAAAACTTAATCCCAGAATTCGTATTTGATATTAAAGAAAAGTCTTTATTAAAATATGAGTTATTAGACTTAAAAAGATGTTCGCGTTGTATTTTGCCAGAAACCATGCCATTTATCCGATTTGATGATAAAGGCGTATGTAATTATTGCCATAGTTATAAACTAAGAAATAACCCAAAGCCGAAAGAAGAATTATTTGAATTAGTAAAACCTTATCGCAGGGCTGGTAAAGAATTGGACTGTATTGTGCCTTTTTCTGGAGGACGAGATAGTTGCTATGGGCTACATTTAATTGTAAATGAGCTTAAAATGAAACCAGTGACCTATACATATGATTGGGGAATGGTAACAGATCTAGGGCGAAGAAATATTAGCCGCATGTGCGCACAACTAGGTGTTGAGAATATTATTGTTGCAGCAGATATTTCTAAAAAGCGAGAAAATATTCGGAAAAACCTAAAAGCATGGCTTCGTTCGCCGCATTTAGGAATGATGGCAATGCTTACAGCAGGTGATAAGCATTTTTTCCGTTATGTAGAAGATGTTAAAAAACAGACAGGTATTAATTTGAATCTGTGGGGAGTTAACCCTTTAGAAGTTACTTATTTTAAAACTGGATTTTTAGATATTCCACCAGATTTTGAAGAAAAGAGAGTTTATAGTCACGGCATGAACGCACAGATGGTTTACCATAGTAAGCGTTTTAAAGCAATGTTAGACAGCCCTAGTTACTTCAATACTTCTCTCTGGGATACTCTTTCTGGAGAATACTTCCGTAGTTTTACAGAGAAAAAAGACTATTATCATCTTTTTGATTACTGGCGTTGGGATGAAAATATTGTTGATGATACGCTTTTAAATGAGTATCACTGGGAAAAGGCTGTAGATACTTCAACAACATGGCGTATTGGTGATGGAACGGCGGCATTTTATAATTATGTTTATTATACCGTGGCTGGATTTACTGAGCATGATACTTTTAGAAGTAATCAAATTAGAGAAGGTCAAGTAACTCGTGAGGAAGCATTGGCATTAGTTATGAATGAAAACCAACCACGATATGAAAATATCCGTTGGTATCTAGATACTTTAAATATGAATTTTGAAGAAGTTATTAATATTGTAAATAATATTCCTAAAATATATCAGGAAGATTAATGATGAATATTTGGTGTATATCTAAATATGCGAGCCCTGCAAAATATAGCAAAATGCCTGCAAGGTTATTTTATTTGTGTCAGGAATGGATAAAAAGTGGACATAATGTAACGTTGTTTACATCTGATGCTAATCATTTAGCAGAATTTCCTGAAACAACGGATATTTACAATAAAGAAATTATTGATACTGTTCCCGTATATTGGCTTAAAACCAAGAAATACAAAAAAACAACCTCATTAGGACGCATATTAAGTTGGTTTGACTTTGAGCGTTTACTGTTTTGTTTTAAGAGGAGTTCAGTTGAAAAACCAGATGTTGTTATTGTCTCATCTCTATCAATTTTAAGTATTCTTTATGGATTCTTTTTGAAAGTAAAATACAAAGCTTTTTTGGTGTTTGAAATTAGAGATATTTGGCCCTTAACAATGACGGAGGAAGCTGGATTTTCAAAATGGCACCCTCTGGTCTTATTTATAGGACTTGTTGAGAAATTTGGCTATAAGGTCTCAGATTTGATTGTGGGAACAATGCCAAGATTAGATTTGCATGTTGAAAATATTTTAGGCCATAAACATTTTAATTTTCATTGTGCTCCGTTGGGATTCCATCCAGAAAATTATAATGTCACTTTCAATGATATAGAGAACCCATTCTCTAAAATTATTCCTTCAGATAAAGTTGTTGTTGGCTATGCAGGCAGTATGGGAATTACTAATTCTTTAGAGCCTTTTATTAGTGTAATCAAAGACTTGAAGTGTTTTTCAAATATCCACTTCATAATGGTTGGAAGTGGTGATTTACGGGCCAAATTCGAAACGGATTTGCTTGAATGTGATAATGTTACATTTTTGCCAAGAATTCAGCAGAATGAGGTAAAATTCCTTTTGGAAAAATGTGACATTTTATATTTGTCGACCCAGCATTCCAAAGTTTGGAATTATGGTCAATCTATGAATAAAGTTGTTGAGTATATGCTTGCTGCAAAACCTATTGTTGCTTCTTATACGGGTTACCCGACTATGATTAACGAAGCTAGTTGTGGTGTATTTGTATCTCCAAAAGAAGGAGAGCATGTGGAAGTTGGGATAAAAGATGCACTACTGTCTATTGCTCAAATGACGCCAGATGCTCGAAACGAGATGGGGAGCAGAGGGCGGGATTGGGTTTATAAAAATCGTAGTTATAAACTATTAGCTGAACAATATTTGTCTAAAATTGAAAGCTTGATGCCATCTTTTGATAGAAGAAAGTAAATTGAGTATTCCTATAGTGGGAATAATTATTAATTTTTTGTCATGTGCCTAATTTATGCTTAAACGTTTACTTGATATCGTTATTGCTTCAATTGCTTTGGTGTTGCTTTCACCTTTATATTTCTATGTAGCTCATAAAGTAAAAAAGAACTTAGGCTCACCAGTTCTTTTTCGTCAAGTTCGCCCAGGTTTGCATGGCAAGCCTTTTGAAATGATTAAGTTCCGCACCATGAAGGATGCACTGGATGAACAGGGCAATCCTTTACCAGATAGTGAGCGTTTAACACCTTTTGGTAAGATGCTACGTTCAACGAGTCTGGACGAAATGCCTGAGCTTTGGAATGTGATTAAAGGGGATATGAGTGTTGTGGGACCACGTCCATTACTCATGGAATACCTACCTTTATATAACAAAGAACAAACCAAGCGCCATGATGTACGTCCAGGTATGACAGGACATGCACAGGTCAATGGACGTAATGCAATTAGTTGGGAACAAAAATTTAAACTTGATACATGGTATGTTGAAAACAGATCACTTTGGTTAGATTTTAAAATTATGTTGCAAACAGTGAAGAAGGTCATTGCTAAGGATGATATCAGTGAAGCTGGAGAGGCGACAATGAGTAAATTTACTGGAACAAATAATAAGGAGTTGGATAAGTGACTGAATTTATTGGTGTTTACGGTGCGAGTGGTTTTGGTAAGGAAGTGATGCCATTAGTCCGCCAAAAATTTCCAACGTTGAAAAAAGAACAATTTGTTTTTATTGATGATGGACAAGCAGGTGAAAGTCTAAATGGTTATTCAGTTTTAACCTATACAGATTTTATTAATAACACAGCCACGCATAAGGCTGTAACGATTGCTATAGCAAATAGTATTGTTCGTGAAAAACTAGTTGTGCGACTAAATGAGGATGGAGTTCAACATTTAGCAGTCCAAGCAGGCAATACAGTGATTCTAGATGAGGTGGAGATAGGTGAAGGGAGTCTACTTTGCCCATTCACTTGTTTGACCTCAAATATTAAAATTGGAAAATTTTTCCACGCTAATATCTATAGTTACGTTGCTCATGATTGTGTAATTGGTGACTACGTTACCTTTGCCCCAGGTGTGAAATGTAATGGCAATATTCATATTGAGGACCATGCCTATATTGGTACTGGGGCAGTGATCAAACAGGGCACACCAGACAAGCCATTGGTGATTGGTAAAGGTGCTGTTGTGGGTATGGGGGCGGTCGTGACCAAGAGTGTACCAGCGGGTGTAACTGTTGTTGGTAATCCTGCAAGAGTTTTAGAAAGAAAGTAAGACATATTTTTATTAGGAAATCACAATGTTGAACACTGCATTTGAACCATGGCCAAGTTTTACCCAAGAAGAAGCGGACGCAATTAAAGAAATATTACTTTCAAATAAGGTAAATTACTGGACAGGGCAAGAATGCCGAGAGTTTGAAAAAGAGTTTGCAACATTTGCGGGCACTCAATATGCGGTGGCTTTAACCAATGGCACCGTTGCACTAGATGTCGCTTTGAAAGCTCTGGGAATTGGGGCTGGTGATGATGTGATTGTTACTTCACGCACCTTCCTTGCTTCTGCAAGCTCTATTGTTACAGCTGGGGCTAATCCTATTTTTGCTGATGTTGAGCTGGATTCTCAAAATATTTCACGTCGGACCATTGAAGCGGTACTTACACCAAATACCAAAGCGATTATTTGTGTGCATTTGGCAGGCTGGATGTGCGATATGGATCCAATTATGCAACTTGCCGAAGAGAAAGGGCTCTATGTAATTGAAGATTGTGCACAAGCGCATGGTGCACAATATAAAGGTAGGCCTGCGGGGAGTATTGGGCATATTGCGGCTTGGTCTTTCTGCCAAGATAAAATTATGACCACAGGTGGTGAAGGCGGTATGGTCACCACCAACGATGAAGGTCTTTGGAAAAAAATGTGGTCTTATAAAGATCACGGTAAAAGTTACGATAGCGTTTATAACAAACAACATCCACCAGGTTTCCGATGGTTACATGATTCTTTTGGAACCAATTGGCGTATGATGGAAATGCAGGCAGTAATTGGCCGTATTCAGCTTACGCGTATGACAGAGTGGACAAGGAAGCGGACTGAAAATGCAGAACAAATTCTGAAAGTATTTGAAGATTCGCCTTATTTTACTGTTCAATTGCCTTCGAGTGATTATATACATGCTCACTATAAGTGTTATGTACAGGTGAATCTGGCTGCCTTACCTGAAGGCTGGTCACGTGATCGAATCATGCAAGAAATTAATGCACAAAATGTACCTTGCTTTAGTGGCTCATGTTCAGAGGTGTATTTAGAGCATGCCTTTGATGGGACAGCATGGCGTCCTGAACAGCGATTGCAGAATGCACAACAACTTGGTGAAACCAGTCTTATGTTTTTGGTACATCCAACCTTAAGCCAAGACAATATAGCCAAAACAATTCGTGCCATTCAAAACGTGAAAAGTACGATTCAATAACTGTAGAAACAATGGCAAGAGAGTGATATAAGGTCAAACTCTTGCTTTTATGTTTATGTAATCAGTATGTAAAATTCATTTCTAGTTCTATAAGAAATGCGTATAAAGATCAAACTGTAAAATGGATGATTAGAAGAGCATTGTGAAAAAGATTATTCATCAATTCGCCTCAGCACCAAGGCTATTTAAACAGATTTTTCTGGTTTTTTTGGATGCTTTCGCTTTTCCAGTGATTTTATGGTTGTGCTATGTCATTCGTTTATTTGATTTAGGTGCAGATGTTATCCCTGGGATTGATCATGGTATTGTCTGGATCAGTCTCATTACGGTTGTAAGTCTAGGGCTAACTGGCGTCTATCATTTTATTGTCCGAACATTTAACGAAGTCTTTATTGTTAAGTTGGCAATTGCTGTTTCGCTGACAATGATTGCACTGTACATTTTGAATGTATTCACAGCAGCTTATGTCCCTATGTCTATTCCATTTATGTATGGATTTATGGTATTTGCTTGGGTATGGATTAGTCGAGCAGTTATTCGGTTTATCATTAAGGCATCTTTTTACTCAGAGATCGGGCGAAAAAGAATTGCAATTTATGGGGCGGGGGATGCTGGACAGCAAATCGCAGCTGCATTACATCGTTCTGATGACCACTTACCTGTTTTCTTTATTGATGATTTTGCATCTTTACAGGGCCAGATTGTCGGCGGCTTAAAAGTTTACTCTGTTGAAAAGGCACTACAACGCTTTCAAAAAGATCGTATAGAAGAAATTTTACTCGCACTTCCTTCAGTTGGGCGGGTACGTAAAGCTGAAATTATTCAGCAGTTTGAAATTGCGCGCTTAAAAATTACAGAATTACCTGGCTTAACCCGTCTTGTTGATGGTGAAATACAAGTTTCCGATATACAAGAAGTTGATATTATTGATTTATTAGGACGTGATCCTGTTCCTCCTATTTCTCATCTGATCGCTAAAAACATTCAGAATAAAGTAGTGATGGTGACAGGTGCAGGTGGTTCAATTGGTTCAGAACTGTGTCGACAAATTATCAAAAATCAACCAAAAATATTAGTGCTGTATGAGCTCACAGAATTTGCGTTATATGATATTGATAAAGAACTGAGACAAACCGCAACATGCAAGATTGTTCCGATCTTGGGAACTGTACAAGATCAGCAAAAACTTGAACGTATTATTGAACAATATCACATTCAAACAGTTTATCACGCTGCAGCGTATAAGCATGTCCCTTTAGTTGAATGTAACCCAATTGCAGGATTAAAAAACAATGCCATTGGTACTGCAAATAGTTTAAATGCTGCGGTTAAAAAAGGTGTTGAAACTTTTGTTCTGATTTCAACAGATAAAGCTGTTAGGCCGACCAATGTGATGGGCGCTTCAAAACGTATGGCCGAACTCTATTGTCAGGCAATGGCTGAAACCAAACCTCATACACAAATTAGTATTGTGCGTTTTGGTAATGTTTTAGGTTCTTCTGGCTCTGTTGTTCCATTATTTAAACAACAGATCGCACAAGGAGGGCCAATAACTGTGACACATCCTGAGGTAACTCGTTATTTTATGACCATTCCTGAGGCTTCTCAGTTGGTGATTCAAGCGGGTGCATTAGGTTCTGGTGGCGATGTGTTCTTGCTTGATATGGGGGAACCTGTGAGAATTCAGGACTTAGCCCGTCAAATGATCAAGCTGAGCGGTTTGAAAGTGAGAGAAACTGGTTCACTGGATGGTGATATTGAAATTGCCTATAGTGGTTTGCGCCCAGGTGAAAAACTTTATGAAGAATTGCTGATTGATCAGGATAATACCGAATATACTGAACATACCCGTATCTTACGTTCGTTTGAAAAACATTTTCCATTACACGAAATTGAGTGTGTATTTGGTAAAATCAGCCAAATGACAGCAATCGATCATGACGTGGACTGGGCCCTAACCCAGCTTGAACATTATGTAGATGGCTATAAACGTAGCGGTGAAGTTAGAGTTAATTAATCTGAGAAAGAAATGATCAAAAAAGCAATTTTACCAGTCGCAGGTTTGGGTACACGATTCTTACCAGCAAGTAAATCTATTCCGAAAGAGATGGTGACTGTTGTAGATCGCCCAGCGATTGAATATGTTGTGCGAGAAGCTGTTGAAGCGGGCATAGAACAAATTATTCTGGTGACACATTCATCTAAGGCGTCGATTGAAAACTACTTTGATCGCAACTTCGAGTTGGAAACCACTTTAGAGCAAAAAAAGAAATTTGACCTACTGAAAGAAATTACCGATATTTTACCCAAGCATGTCAGTGTTGTGAGTGTCCGTCAGCCGCAACCACTTGGATTAGGTCATGCGGTACTATGTGCGAAAGATATTGTGGGGGATGAGGCTTTTGCTGTGTTATTACCCGATGTCTTGGTCAAGAACCAAACTAATGACAATGATTTGTCACTCATGATTCAGCGTTTTGAACAGTCACAAGCTGCGCAAATTATGGTTGAAGCGGTGCCTGACAATCTCGTTGATCAATATGGTATTGTTGATGTTGCAGTTGCGCCGAATGAGGGCGAAAGTATCAAGATGCAGGGTATTGTTGAAAAACCTGCCGTGGGTACAGCACCCTCAAATCTTTCGGTTGTCGGGCGTTATATTCTACCCGCTCAAATTATGGCGCTTTTAGAAAATACGCCACGCGGTGCAGGGAATGAAATTCAGCTCACTGATGCCATCGCAGCATTACAACAATCGGAAGCTGTTGAAGCCTATCGAATGAAAGGGCAAACTTTTGACTGTGGCAGTAAATTGGGCTATTTAAAAGCTGTATTGCACTATGGTATTGAGCATCCAAAATTGGGCGCAGATTTTAAGGGCTTAATCCAAGAATTGGCCCTCTAGTTCAGGGCATGTAGTTATGAAAGTTGCAATCTTTGGTAATACTTTATATGCAGGCGTGATGTCTGCATTATTGTCTGAATCTGGACACTTTGTTTATTGGTGTTCACATATTGATGATAACGCTGATGATCAGCAATATGTATTTCATGATGAAAATGTCAGTCGTTTATTGGAGAAACAGTGTAATAGTGGTTTTCTAAATTATCGAGATTTAGAGGGAATCCCTTTAGATATTGATGCTTACTTATTTAGCTTTAACCAAACACAAGAACAACAAGTTTTTCAATTATTACAGTTGTTGAAACTACGTCCAATCATTCATCCTAAGCTGATGATCAATGCATCAACTTTTGGTTTGCAAGGCACTGAGCACTTTAAGCAAATCCTGTCTGAGGACGATTGGGTCTATTTACCAGATACGATCCAGGAGGGGAATGCTTTACATAGTCTGACTCAAGCTAAGCAACTGATTGTGGGATGCACTCAAGTTACAGTTCAAAGCAAAGTGAAAGAATTGCTGCGACCATTTTTTCCTTTGGAACACCAATATTTGTTTATGCCGATTTTAGATGCTGAGTTTACCAAACTCAGCATCTCTGGCATGTTAGCGACACGGATTAGTTACATTAATGATTTAGCCGTTGTGGCAGAAAAACTTGGAATTGATATTGCTTCAGTCCGACAGGGTATGGCTGCAGATAGTCGTATCGGCTCAGCTTATTTGGCGCCAGGTGCAGGTTTTGGCGGTGAAAATTTTTCTCATGATATCCTGACTTTATCAAACACAGTTGCAAATACTGGAGTGAAAAGCCAGTTACTTGCTCAAGTTTGGGATATCAATGAGCAACAAAAAGAAATCCTATTCCGCAAGTTCTGGAATTACTATCATGGGGATTTACAGGGTAAATCAATAGCGATCTGGGGGGCCTCTTTTAAAGAGAATACCTCAAGCATTCAGCAATCACCTATTCATCAAATGCTTGCAGCACTTTGGGCACAAGGCGTAACTGTTCATCTACATGATCCACAAGCTCTGGATGAAATTAAACAGATGTATGGGCAACGTGATGATCTGATCCTTTATCAAGATCAGTATGATGCAGTGAAAAATGTGCATGGGCTATGTGTATTAACTGCATGGAAACAATATTGGAGCCCAGAGTTCAAACAGCTTGAACAGCTTATGGCGCATCCTTTAATTTTGGATGGTCGCAATATTTATGATCCAGACTATGTAAAATTACAAGGCTTTGCATATATGGGAGTGGGGCGTTAATGATGATAAAACAGATTCAGCCCTTTACTGTTAAGGAGCCAGCGTCAGTGCTTGAGCAGTTATCATCTTTGCAAAAGCAAATTAAAGATATCCACCTCAAAGAATTATTTGCGGCTGATCCTACACGCTTTAAACATTTTTCGGTTGAATGTGACCAAATTGTTTTAGATTTTAGTAAGCATCGCCTTGATCAGAATATTTTAAATAGTTTGGTCGACTTGGCTCAGGCACAAGATTTAAAACAATGGATCAAAACATTATTTTCTTCTGAGCAGATTAATTATACCGAACATCGGGCCGCGATGCATTGGGCATTACGTCTGCCTCAATCTCATTCAAATTTTACTGAGATTAATCAAGCTGTGCATCAACAGCTTGAACGCATGTATACCTTGGTTGATAAAATTCATGCTGGTCAATACCGTGGTGCAACGGGTGAAGTCATTCAAGATGTGGTCAACATCGGGGTTGGTGGATCTGATTTGGGACCAGTTATGGTTACCCATGCTTTGTCTGATTTTAAGGTTGCCACGGCAAAACCTTTAGATGTGCATTTCGTTTCGACTATGGATGGCAGTCAACTGTCTGAATTGCTGCATCAGCTTCGACCTGAAACGACTTTATTTATTATTTCCTCCAAGTCATTTGGCACAATTGATACGCTTTCAAATGCGCAAACTGTGCGCCAATGGTTGGAAAAGGCCTTGGGTACAAATGCTGAAATTCTAAAAAATCATTTTATTGGGGTCTCGACTAAACCCGAAAAAATGACAGAGTGGGGGATCGCACCGGATAAGCAGCTGTTGCTGTGGGACTGGGTGGGTGGACGTTATTCACTTTGGTCATGTATCGGCTTACCGATCGCACTAACCATTGGCGTAGAGGGTTTTAAGCAGTTATTAGCAGGTGCTTATGCCATTGACCAACATTTCCAAACAGCACCTTTTCAGCAGAATATTCCTGTATTAATGGGTTTATTAGGCGCGTGGAACAATAACTTTCTGGATATCCAGACCCATGCGGTATTGCCTTATGACGGACGACTCAAATATTTCGCGGCTTATTTGCAGCAGCTCGAAATGGAGTCCAATGGTAAATCAATTCAGCGTAATGGTGAAAAAGTAAAGTCAGCAACATGTCCAATTGTCTGGGGCGAAGTGGGGCCCAATGCGCAGCATGCATTTTATCAACTGCTGCACCAAGGGACACATTCGGTGAGCTGTGATTTTATTGCACCTGTGAAACGTTATAATGCCAATCAATTTACTTATGCTGAAAGTGCAGAAGCCTTGATCGAGCAGCATCATCTGGCCTTATCGAATTGTTTGGCACAGTCACGCTTATTGGCTTTTGGTAATCAAGCTTTGGCATCAGATGAATTAGAGGACTTGCCTGCCTATAAACAATATGAAGGTAATCAACCAAGTTCCACCATTTTACTCAAAGAACTGAATCCTTATAGTTTAGGGATGCTGATTGCGATGTATGAACATAAAGTATTTGTGCAATCCGTGTTGTGGAATATCAACCCCTTTGATCAATGGGGGGTAGAAAAAGGTAAGGAAATTGCCAATCAGCTATTACCGATTTTAAACCGTGAGCAAGATGATCTATCTAGTTTTGATACATCAACGCAAGGTTTATTGAAAATATTGTTAGGAAAAATAGATGGCTAAGATTTTAGTCACAGGTGGCGCGGGTTATATTGGCTCGCATACTTGTTTAGAGTTACTCAGTGCAGACCATGAGGTGATTGTATTTGATAACCTCTCAAACAGCTCGGAAGAAGCTTTACGTCGAGTACAGAAGCTGGCAAATAAATCGCTAATCTTTGTGCAAGGGGATATCCGTAACCAAGTTGAGCTAGACCAAGTCTTTAAAGATCATCAGATTGATGCAGTAATACATTTCGCAGGTTTAAAAGCAGTTGGGGAAAGTCAGCAAATTCCTTTGGCATATTTTGATCATAACATTGCTGGCAGTGTTCAATTGTTCAAGTCAATGGAGAAAGCTGGTGTATTTACCTTGGCTTTTAGCTCCTCTGCTACTGTGTATGGGGAGTTGAATCCATCTCCTTATCAAGAAGAGATGCCATTAAGTTTACCCAATAATAATTATGGCTATACCAAATTAATTATTGAGCAGATGCTGCAAAAAATAGCATTAGCAGATTCAAAATGGTCGATTGCTTTATTACGTTATTTTAATCCAGTCGGTGCACATAAAAGCGGACAGATTGGGGAAGACCCTCAAGGGATTCCTAATAATTTAATGCCTTATGTCACTCAGGTGGCTGTAGGGCGACGTGAAAAACTTTCGATTTTTGGCAATGACTACCCAACCAAAGATGGTACCTGCGAACGGGACTTTATTCATGTTGTTGATTTGGCTAAAGCCCATGTTCTGGCGGTTACCAATCGTTTAAACAATCAAGGGTGTCGAGCTTGGAATATTGGTACAGGAACTCCAATTTCAGTTCTGCAAATCAAAGAAACTTTTGAAAAAGTGAATGAGGTTCAGATTTTGACTGAATTTGCTGAGCGGAGAGCTGGAGATTTGGCAGCATTTTATGCGGATGCTTCGCGAGCTAAGGATGAACTCGGTTGGCAACCTCAATATACTCTGGAAGATATGTTGGCCGACAGTTGGAACTGGCAGAAGCAGAATCCAAACGGCTTTAACTAAATACCAAGCAAATAAAAAGGAGCGATATGCTCCTTTTTATTTGGAATAACTTAACTCTGAATTAAAGCCGTTAATTCATCTACATAATGCTGCATCGGTTGCGGATTTTGGTCTGTACGGCTTTCAATATTTAAACGTAATAATGGCTCAGTATTGGAAGCACGGACGTTTAAGCGCCATGCACCAAAATCAAGACTCACGCCATCGGTACGGTCTACCTGAGGATTCTGATCGGCATAGTGATCAAAGATTTTTTGTACTGTGGCTTGTGTATCCGCCACTTTAAAGTTGATCTCGCCACTGCATGGGAATTTGGCAATCATATTTTCAACCAGTGTTGAAAGCGATTGTCCTGTTTCTGAAAGTAGTGCAATGGTGAGTAACCACGGAATCATACCGCTGTCACAATAAGCAAAATCACGGAAATAGTGATGTGCGCTCATTTCCCCGCCATACACAGCATTGTGTTCACGCATCACATCTTTAATGAAGGCATGTCCAGATTTTGACTGTACCGCAACGCCTTGGTATTGATCGACAATGTCAAAGGTATTCCAGACCAGACGTGGATCATGCACGATTTTCTCGCCTGATTGTTTGATCAGGAAGGCCTGTGCCAATAAACCAACGATGTAATAGCCTTCGATAAATTGCCCTTTTTCATCGAACAGGAAACAACGGTCAAAGTCGCCATCCCAAGCAATCCCCATATCTGCTTGATATTGCAGTACTGCATCACGGGTACTGTCACGGTTTTCAATTAAAATTGGGTTAGGAATACCATTTGGGAAGTTGCCATCAGCTTCATGATGAATTTTAATAAATTCCACTGGAATGTTGAGTTGCTGGAATTTTTGTTCGATGGCATCAATCACATGGCCTGCTGCGCCGTTCCCTGCATTGACCACTAGTTTAAGTGGTTTAATTTTTTGCGGATCAATATAGGTGAGCAGATGCTCGATGAACTCAGGTAAAATATTGTAGTTTTGCGTGGTGCCTTTATTCACAACCTCAGTGAATTGCCCTGATTCTGCTAGTGCTTGAATTTCTTTTAAGCCTGTTTCCGCACTGATAGGGCGTGCATTCTCACGCACCAATTTCATGCCGTTGTAATCCATTGGGTTGTGGCTGGCAGTCACTTCAATACCGCCTTGCACATCTAAATGGAAGGCTGCGAAATACACTTCTTCTGTGCCTGTCATACCTAAATCAAGCACATTGATGCCTGCATCATTCAAACCACGAATAGTTGCCTGTTTTAAGCCCTCGCTACTTAAACGGATATCACAACCGATCACCACGGTTTTGGGTTGATAGATCTGTCCATAGGCACGACCAATGTTATAAGCAATCTCTTCATTCAGTTCTGTGCCGAGTTTGCCACGAATATCATAGGCTTTAAAACAAGTCAGTTGAGTCATATTATTCAATTCATAGGGATGTGATTTGAGTTGTGAACACATTATACAGATATCACCAAGAAGTCATATTTATAGTTCTTTATCCAGTGTTCCAGTTGAGTTCAACTTCGCAGGGTTGCCGTAAAGACAAACCTTTTATAAGACTTTAGTCGAATGTGGAATAACTAGAGCAGAGCAAAAGGATTGATTTATTTTAATTATTATTGGTCATACCAATTATCACCATGTGAATAGGGTTGATCCTTTTAATTCATGTAATTAAGATGCATAAACATTGCAAATGAGTGTGTTTTGCTTATTTATTCAATATTGGTCATACCAATATTGAGAAGATTCGTTAAATATCGAAGTAAAAACAAAATGACGCCCAGCATTTCAAGGAGATGAGAATGCTAAATGTGTGGCAACAACTATATGACCCTTTAAATAATATCTGGCTATCTAGTGCAGTCGCGTTGATCCCAATTATTTTCTTCTTTTTGGCGTTGGCGGTCTTTCGTATGAAGGGCAGTGTCGCGGGAACCTGTACCGTGATTATTGCCATGTTGATTGCTTTATTCTTCTATCAAATGCCTATTGAAATGGCATTTGCTTCTGTTGTTTATGGTTTTATTTACGGTTTATGGCCAATCTCGTGGATTATTATCGGGGCGGTTTTTCTGTATAAAATTTCGGTAAAAACGGGGCAGTTTGATGTGATTCGCTCCAGTATTCTATCGATTACCGAAGATCAGCGTTTGCAGATGTTATTGGTCGGCTTTGCTTTCGGTACCTTTTTGGAAGGTGCGGCTGGCTTTGGTGCACCTGTTGCGATTACTGCAGCGTTGTTGGTTGGATTGGGCTTTAAACCACTCTATGCTGCGGGCCTCTGTCTGATTGTAAATACGGCACCTGTTGCTTTTGGTGCGATGGGGATTCCGATTATCGTGGCAGGACAGGTGTCGGGTGTCGATACCATGGAAATCAGTCAGATGGTAGGTCGCCAATTGCCATTTTTAACCATCATAGTGCTGTTCTGGATTATGGCGATCATGGATGGCTGGCGTGGCGTGAAAGAAACTTGGCCAGCGGTACTGGTCGGTGGTAGTGCTTTTGCGATTGCACAATATCTGACGTCAAACTTTTTGGGACCAGAATTGCCTGATATTACGGCTGCGATTGCTTCTCTCGTTAGTCTAACTTTGCTGTTCCGCGTTTGGAAACCTAAACATATTTTCCGTTTCGAAATGACTGATGAACAAGCAGCAAGCCATGCGGCCTCATCACAACAGCGTTATAGCATTACACAGATTGCCAAAGCATGGTCACCGTTTATGATTTTGACTGCTATGGTGACCATTTGGAGTGTTCAACCGTTTAAAGCACTCTTTGCCAAAGACGGTGCGTTGGCAGACTGGATTTTTAAAATAGAAGTGCCTTATCTGCATAAGTTGGTGGAAAAAATGCCACCGATTGTGTCTGAAAGTACCGCTTATGAAGCAATCTATAAATTTGACTGGTTCTCTGCGACAGGAACCGCCATTTTTATTGCCGCGATTATTACCATCATTTTTCTGAAAATGAAAACCCGTGACGCAGTTAGTACCTTTGCTGAAACATTAAATGAGTTAAAAACCCCGATTTATTCGATAGGAATGGTATTGGCCTTTGCCTTTATTGCCAATTATTCAGGTTTATCTGCAACCTTGGCTCTGGCACTCTCGCATACGGGTCATGCGTTTACTTTCTTCTCGCCATTCTTGGGCTGGCTGGGTGTATTCCTAACAGGTTCAGATACATCATCCAATGCACTGTTCTCGGCATTGCAAGCGACTACGGCACAGCAAATTGGGATTCCAGAAGTGTTGTTGGTGGCAGCCAATACCAGTGGTGGTGTGACAGGCAAGATGATTTCCCCGCAATCGATCGCGATTGCCTGTGCAGCAGTGGGCTTGGTTGGAAAAGAATCTGACTTGTTCCGTTTCACGGTAAAACATAGCATCATATTTACAGTCTTTGTTGGCATCATCGTCACGGTTCAGGCTTATCTGGTGCCGTGGATGATTCCATAACTCTAATCAAGGAAATGTGATGAGAATCTCCGATCAAGTGGTCATGAAGTTACAGGCACTCATTGAGCAGCGCCAGATGAAAAAAGGTGATCGTTTGCCAGCCGAGCGTCAACTTGCGACTAGTTTGGGGGTGTCTCGTCCTTCTTTACGTGAAGCGATCCAGCAGTTAAAAAGTCAAGGCGTGCTCAGTAGCCGTCGCGGTGATGGCACCTATATTCATCAGTTACCTGAGCAATGGTCACAACAGTTGATTGTGAATCCGATCAGTAACCTGATTGAAGAAGATCCGTTGTACCGTTTTGATGTACAGGAAGCGCGTTTGTTACTGGAAGGCGGAACTGCGTGGTATGCCGCATTGCGTTCGACCCCCGAAGATCGTGCCAAAATCCATCATTATTTTGATGAGATTAGCCGTCATCAAAATGCCGGAGATTCGGCTCAGGCAGCAGTTGCGGATGCGGAATTTCATTTAGCAATTGCTGAAGCCTCACACAATATTGTGTTGATCCAAATGATGCGCAGTCTGTTTGACTTGCTGCAATACAACGTCTTGCTCGGGCGTAACAAAGTTTATAACCATCCTGTCAATGGTGACTTGCTCAGTGAGCAGCATTTTCAGGTGATGGATGCGATTGATCGTAAAGATCCCGAGGCTGCACGCCAAGCGGTGTGCGGTCATATTGAATTTGTGATTAATCATGTACGTGCTCTGGGCGAAGATGAAGCTCGCCAGAAACGTGCAACACGTTTAACGAGAGTTGATTCAAAATGATTATTTCTTCTGGCAATGATTATCGTGCTGCGGCACAACGTCGTTTACCGCCCTTTTTATTTCACTATATTGATGGTGGAGCGTATTCGGAACATACCTTAAAGCGCAATGTGCAAGACCTTTCTGAAATTGCCTTGCGCCAACGGGTGCTGAATGACATGTCGGCATTGAGTCTGGAAACCAAGCTGTTTAACGAAACTTTGTCGATGCCAGTGGCTTTGGCACCTGTGGGTTTAACCGGTATGTATGCACGTCGTGGTGAGGTGCAAGCCGCAGTGGCAGCAGATCAAAAGGGCATTCCATTTACCTTATCGACGGTTTCTGTCTGTCCGATTGAGGAAGTAGCACCTGCAATTCAACGTCCAATGTGGTTTCAGTTGTATGTGTTGCGTGATCGTGGTTTTATGCGCAATGCCTTGGAACGTGCCAAGGCGGCAGGTTGTTCGACATTGGTATTTACTGTGGATATGCCTGTACCAGGTGCACGTTATCGTGATGCACATTCAGGCATGAGTGGACCAAATGCAGCGATGCGTCGTTATCTGCAATCGATGTTGCATCCACATTGGGCATGGAATGTTGGGATGTGTGGGCGTCCGCATGACTTGGGCAATATCTCGAAATATTTAGGCAAACCAACAGGGCTTGAAGATTATATCGGCTGGTTAGGCTCTAATTTCGATCCATCAATTTCATGGAAAGATTTGGAGTGGATTCGTGAGTTTTGGGATGGCCCGATGGTGATTAAGGGTATTCTGGATCCTGAAGATGCCAAAGATGCAGTGCGTTTTGGTGCCGATGGCATCGTGGTATCCAATCATGGTGGGCGTCAGCTCGATGGGGTGATGTCTTCTGCGCGTGCCTTGCCTGCGATTGCTGATGCGGTGAAGGGTGATCTAGCGATTTTGGCAGACTCAGGCATCCGTAATGGTCTGGATGTGGTTCGTATGTTAGCCCTAGGTGCGGATACGGTGTTATTGGGACGTGCTTTTGTGTATGCCTTGGCAGCAGCAGGTGGGCAAGGGGTATCGAATCTGCTGGATCTGATTGAGAAGGAAATGCGGGTAGCGATGACCTTGACGGGCGCTAAGTCGATTCAAGAGATTAATGCGGATTGTTTGGTACAGGCAATTAAACAAGGTTTTTAAGAATAATTTGCTAAGTGATGCAGTAGGCACAGCCACCAAGTCTGGTGACATGCTTATGTCTGAGGTATAGGCATTTGTCACTTTTGAAGGATCAAAAGTAACCAAAAATCCTCTATTCCGATGACGGTACTTCCTTGCTACCGCATCGGAACAGGCGGCATCCTTGCCACCGACGTGTAGCTACTTAGGTTAAGAAATTAGTTGCTGGTGCTAAACGTCACTTACAGCCTGCGTGGTATTGGTAAGATATTGTTTTTGCAATGCAACTTGAAAAATGGATACAGTGAACAGGTTCTGTAAGTGACAATGCCTTTGGTTACTTTGGGCAAAACCAAAGTAACGGAATGAGTTACTTCCATCATAACCTATATACCGTAAGACCCTGCCGTGCTGATCTAGTTTTAGCGTGCATAAGATATAGCTCGATTTTATATAGATGATCCAAAGGAGCCATCATGCAAATATTTTCTCCCAAAGCGGTGATTGATCGTTTACAGCAGATTGTTGGACGTCAGCATGTGCTGAGTGATGATCAAAGTACTCGCCAGTATCGGCAAGGTCGTCGTTTTGGTGAGGGCAAAGTCTTTGCAGTGGTCATCCCAGGCACCTTGCTGGAACAATGGCAGGTGCTACAAGCCGCCATCGAAGCAGATTGTATTGTCATCATGCAAGCTGCCAATACAGGACTGACAGGCGGTTCAACACCCTATGGTGATGATTATGACCGTCCTGTATTAGTGATGAGTACGCGCCGTTTAAAAGGCATTCAGGTCATCCATAACGGCAGGCAGGTGATTTGTTTACCTGGTGCGACTTTGGATAATCTGGAACAGCTACTGAAAGGCTATGATCGAGAGCCGCATTCGGTGATTGGCTCGTCTTGTATTGGCGCTTCAGTATTGGGTGGGGTCTGTAATAATTCAGGCGGTGCCTTGGTCCGTCGTGGACCTGCTTATACCGAATTGGCACTATATGCGCAGGTCAATGCCCAAGGTCAGCTGGAATTGGTCAATCATCTGGGTGTGAATTTAGGCTCAAGTCCAGAAGAAATCCTAACCCGTTTAGAGCAGCAGCAATACCAAGCTGGTGATATTTTAGATGATGCTGAAAAACAGGCATCCGATCAGCGTTATGCGCAAGATGTCACCCAAGTGGATGCCGATAGTCCGGCTCGTTTTAATGCTGATCCATCGCGTCTGTTTGAAGCTTCGGGTTCGGCAGGTAAAGTCTGTGTGTTTGCAGTGCGTCTTGATACTTATGAAAAGGTAGAGAGCAGCGTATTTTATATTGGTACAAATGATGCCGATGATCTGACTGCGATTCGTCGCTATTTACTGACTTCATTGCCAAGCTTGCCGATTGCAGGGGAATATATTCACCGCAATGCTTATCATATTGGCGAAAAATACGGTAAAGATACCTTCCTGTTTATTGAAAAATTTGGTACAGCCAATGTGCCGAAAGCCTTTGCTCTTAAAGACAAGATCGATGGTTTTTTAGAAAAATTTAAAATCAAAGGACTGACCGATCATATTCTACAAGCGGTCACTTCATTGTTACCGAGCCATTTACCGAAGCGAATGACCGAATATCGTGATCATTATGAACACCATCTGATGTTGCGAGTTGAAAATAATTGCAAAGCCCAGACCGAGCAATTTTTACAGGACTATTTTGCGGTACATGCATCAGGTAATTTCTTCCTTTGTGATGCTGCGGAAGGACGTAAAGCCTTTTTGCATCGTTTTGCGGTGGCAGGTGCAGCGATTCGTTATCGTGATACCCATCGGGATGAAGTCGAGGATATTGTAGCCTTGGACATCGCCTTACGTCGTAATGATCGTGAATGGGTGGAGCAACTGCCTGTGGAAATGGAACAGCAGATCATTCATAAACTTTATTATGGGCACTTTTTCTGTCATGTCTTTCATCAGGATTACATTCTTAAAAAGGGCAACGATCCTTTAGCGATGGAACATCAGATGTGGCATTTGCTGGATGCCCGCCGTGCTGAATATCCTGCTGAGCATAATGTCGGTCATCTGTATATTGCCAAGCCTGCATTGGCAAATTTCTATCAAAAGCTTGATCCGAATAATTGTTTTAATGTCGGGATTGGACAGACCTCTAAATTGAAGTATTGGGGCAAGTCCAAGACCTAAATTTAAATAAAGTAGGCAATAAAAAAGGCGCTTCAAGCGCCTTTTTTATCTGTTACAACTTAAGCTGTTGCAGCAGATTTTGCTAAAACTTCAGCGACTGCTTTGGCAACTTTGTATACGTTGTTCATGTTCAGGCCTGCAACACAGATACGACCACTGCGTACCAAGTAGATTGCATATTCTTCACGTAGCGTATCCACTTGCTCAGCGGTTAAACCAGTATAGCTGAACATGCCTTTTTGATTCACAAGGTAGCTAAAGTCACGCTCAGGAAGGGCTTTAGTTAGCTCATCTTTCAAGATGCTACGCATTTTGATAATACGCTCACGCATCTCTTTCACTTCGCCTTGCCATTGTTGATTGAGATCAGCGTCATTTAACACTTGATCAACCAACCATGCACCTGTTGTTGGTGGGCTAGAGTAGATACGACGTACCGTTGCTTTTAACTGACCGAATGTGCATTTTGCTGCTTCAGCATCATCACATACGAAAGTCAAACCGCCAACACGCTCACCGTAAAGTGAGAAGATTTTAGAGAACGAGTTGCTGACAATAAAGTTTAGACCCGCTTGGTCTAATGCACGAATGGCATAAGCATCTTGTTCCATATCATCGCCAAAACCTTGGTAGGCGATGTCGAGGAATGGAATCAGGTTACGCTCTTTTAATACCACAATCACTTGATCCCATTGTGCTGGGTTCAAGTCTGCACCTGTTGGGTTATGGCAGCATGGGTGTAACAACACAATGCTTTGTTCTGGCAATGTTTTTAACGTAGACAACATCCCATCAAAATCAACGCCACGTGTTTCAGCATCGAAGTACGGGTAGAAGTTGCTCTTGATGCCTGCACCATTGAAGATCGCAACATGGTTATCCCAAGTTGGCTGGCTGACCCAAACTTCTGAATTCGGGAAGTAGGTTTTTAAGAAGTCTGCGCCGACTTTCAATGCACCAGAACCACCAAGCGTTTGAATCGTAGCAACACGACCTTGCTGAATTGCTGGGCTATTTGCACCAAACAATAAGGCTTGAATTGCATCACGGTAAGGTTTGAAACCTTCCATTGGTAAATAAAGCTTGGTTTGTGTGTTTTTAGGTGCAATACGTTTTTGCGCTTCGATAATGGTATCAAGCTGAGGAACGATACTGTCTTCGTTATAGTACAAACCAATACTGAGGTTTACCTTTTCAGCACGTGGATCAGCATTGAACTGTTCCATCAATGAAAGGATTGGATCGCCTGCATAAGGTGGGATATGTTGAAACATTAACAATGTCCTTTTCTTCAACAAAGTGCATAGATGTCTGGAGAGGTTGGCGCTTCAGAAGCGGAACCTTTGATGCCCAATAATGTATCAATAAAGACTGCATGAAGCACGCTGTTATTTACATTTTGGTGCAGTATTTACTTACAAAATTTGTCGGTACAAGCTGATTATAAAGATTGTCTACAATCAAGCTGTCATACCATGGTCGTAGCATTAACAGTCTAAGGCTGCTCATTCGATCAAAGCTCAGGGTTGAGTGATGATTGGAAATATTATTAACCTATTGTTTTATCTATTCTTATATAAGCTTTTTGGCAGTTTTTTGAGAATCAACTGAGTGATCACAATACAGTAGAATTGAAAGCAGCAGTCTAATTTATTGTCGACAATCCTATTGCATTTTTTCTTTTATCTGGTTATAAAATCATAAAAATTGTAGAGATTGTCGACAATATGCAAGATACCCTTGTTCCTCAAGCCCTCAGCACAAGTCAGGGAATGACCCTGACGGAACACGTATTCAAGCAAATTCAGTCAGCAATTGTATTGGGACATATTCCTGCGGGCAGCAAGATTTCAGAACCTGAGCTGGCACGTATTTATGGCATTAGTCGTGGTCCGTTACGGGAAGCGATTCATCGTCTGGAAGGGCAGAAACTGGTGGAGCGAACTGCGCATGTCGGTGCACGCGTGGTGTCATTGTCACTACAACAGTTTCAAGAACTCTATCAAATTCGTGCTTCTTTAGAAGGTTTGGCCTGCAAATTGGCTGCTCAGCATATTGATAAAAAACAGATTCTAGCTTTGCGTGATGTCTTGCGCATGCATGCCGAAGATGAAAATTTTAAAGCAGGTAAGGGTTACTATCTGCAAGAAGGTCAGGACGATTTCCATTACTGCATTATCAAAAGCAGTGGCAATAAAACCTTAGAAAAAATGTTATGCGATGAGCTGTATCACCTCATCCGTATGTACCGAATCCAGTTTTCAAATACCCCAGATCGACCAAGCAAAGCTTGGGACGAACATATCCGCATATTAGATGCGATTGCTGAAGGTGACGGTGAACTCGCCGAAATGCTGATGCACCGTCACATCAATGCATCTTACAAAATTGTTGAGCAAACATTGCTGCAAAATCAAGGAGAACAACAACATGGCTAAACAGTCTGCTGGTCAGCTATTCCGCGACGCGGTCGCAAATGAAAAACCATTACAAGTGGTGGGTGCGATCAATGCCAACCATGCGTTATTGGCAAAACGCGCAGGCTACAAGGCGATCTATTTGTCAGGTGGTGGTGTTGCGGCTGGTTCTTTGGGCTTACCTGATTTGGGTATCAGTAACCTTGATGATGTATTGACAGATGTACGCCGTATTACTGATGTCTGTGACCTGCCATTATTGGTCGATGTCGACACGGGTTTCGGTGCTTCTGCCTTTAATATCGCGCGTACCACCAAGTCGATGATCAAGTTCGGTGCTGCTGCGATGCATATCGAAGACCAAGTCGGAGCTAAGCGTTGCGGTCATCGTCCGAATAAAGCCATCGTGACTCAACAAGAAATGGTCGATCGTATTAAAGCTGCGGTCGATGCACGTACCGATGACAGCTTTGTGATTATGGCACGTACTGATGCACTGGCGGTTGAAGGGTTGCAGGCAGCAATTGACCGTGCAGGAGCGTATATCGAAGCGGGTGCAGACATGCTGTTCCCCGAAGCGATCACTGAATTGGCAATGTATAAGCAATTTGCTGATCTGACTAAAGTACCTGTTTTAGCCAATATCACCGAATTTGGTTCTACGCCATTATTTACCACTGAAGAATTGGCCTCTGCCGATGTCAGCATTGCACTGTATCCACTTTCTGCATTCCGTGCCATGAATAAAGCCGCAGAAAATGTCTATGAGACTTTGCGTAAAGAAGGCACACAAAAGAATGTGGTCGATACCATGCAAACCCGTCAGGAGTTGTATGAACGCATTAACTACCATGCGTTTGAACAATATCTTGATGGAACTTTTGCGAAGAATAAATAAGTCAAACAATCTCCCCTAACCCCTCTTTGAAAAAGAGGGGAATCACCTAAATCTTGGATGATCTAGGGTTGGTGGGAAGTCCCTCTTTGGAAAGAGGGATTGAGGGAGATTAAGAATCTTTATAAGTTTTAACCTAAGGATATATAAAAAGGACAATCTTATGAGCAGTAATGAAACTCCAACAGGCTTCAAACCAAAAAAATCAGTTGCACTCAGCGGACAAGTGGCAGGCAACACTGCGCTGTGTACCGTAGGCCGCAGCGGCAATGACTTACACTATCGTGGCTATGACATTCTCGATCTTGCAGTCGGCAGCCAATTTGAAGAAGTGGCACACCTTCTTGTACATGGCAAACTTCCAAACAAAGCCGAACTCAAAGCCTATAAAGCAAAATTAAAAGCATTGCGTGGCTTACCTGCAGCATTGAAAACCGCCCTTGAGCAACTACCACCATCTGCACACCCAATGGATGTGATGCGTACTGGCGTATCTGTACTGGGTTGTTTAACCCCAGAACATGAAGACCATAACGAAGCAGGCGCAAAAGACATCGCTGATAAATTGATGGCAAGCCTAGGCTCAATGTTGTTGTACTGGTATCACTTCAGCAACAACGGTCGTCGTATCGAAGTTGAAACCAATGATGACTCGATTGCTGCGCATTTCTTGCATCTCCTACATGGCGAAGCGCCATCGGAAGAGTGGATTCAAGCTATGCACACCTCTTTGATTCTGTATGCAGAGCATGAGTTCAATGCATCAACCTTTACTTCACGTGTGGTGGCAGGGACAGGTTCAGACATGTACTCGGCAATCACAGGCGGTATTGGTGCGTTACGTGGCCCTAAACACGGTGGCGCGAACGAAGTTGCGTTTGTGATTCAGCAACGTTATGACAATGCAGATGAAGCAGAAGCGGATATCCGTAGCCGTGTAGAGAAAAAAGAAGTGGTGATCGGTTTTGGTCATCCAGTCTATACCGTTTCTGATCCACGTAATGAAGTGATCAAGCAAGTGGCGCGTGAACTTGCTGAAGCACAAGAAAATACCAAGATGTATGTGATTGCTGAACGTTTAGAAGCTGTGATGAAAGAAGTGAAGAACATGTTCCCGAACCTCGACTGGTTCAGTGCGGTGAGCTATCACTTGATGGGTGTCCCAACGGCAATGTTCACACCATTATTCGTGATTGCACGTACTGCGGGTTGGTCTGCACACGTGATTGAACAACGTCAAGACGGCAAAATCATTCGTCCAAGCGCGAACTATACTGGCCCTGAAAATCTTGAATTCAAACCATTGGCGGAGCGTGGTTAATGAACACAAAATATCGTAAACCGCTGGCAGGTACCCAGCTCGAATACTATGACGTGCGTCAAGCCGTTGAAGATATTCAGCCAGGCGCATACGAAAAGCTGCCATACACCTCGAAAGTACTGGCTGAACAGCTTGTACGTAAAGCGGATGCCGAGAATTTAACGGCCTATTTAACTCAGTTGATCGAACGCCGTCAGGATCTTGATTTTCCTTGGTATCCAGCACGTGTAGTCTGTCATGACATCTTAGGTCAAACGGCATTGGTGGATCTTGCAGGTTTGCGTGATGCGATTGCCGATAAAGGCGGTGATCCTTCCAAGGTCAATCCCGTTGTGCCAACCCAGTTGATCGTCGATCACTCTTTAGCTGTGGAATTCGGTGGTTTTGACCCTGATGCATTTGAGAAAAACCGCGCAATCGAAGATCGCCGTAACGAAGACCGTTTCCACTTTATTGAGTGGACCAAAACAGCTTTTAAAAATGTCGACGTGATCCCTGCGGGCAACGGCATCATGCATCAGATCAACTTGGAGAAAATGTCTCCAGTGATTCAAAACCGTGATGGCTTAGCGTTCCCTGATACCTGTGTCGGTACAGATTCACATACCCCACATACCGATGCACTTGGCGTGATTTCAGTCGGTGTCGGTGGTTTGGAAGCTGAAAACGTAATGTTGGGTCGCGCGTCTTGGATGCGTCTACCAGACATCATTGGTGTTGAGTTTGTTGGTCAGCGTCAAGCAGGCATTACTGCAACGGATATCGTGTTGGCATTGACTGAGTTCTTGCGTAAAGAACGTGTCGTTGGTGCTTACCTCGAGTTCTTTGGTGAAGGTGCTGACAGCATGTCTGTGGGCGACCGTGCCACCATCTCGAATATGACGCCTGAATATGGCGCAACTGCGGCAATGTTCTATATCGATCAGAACACCATCGATTATTTACGTCTGACAGGTCGTGAAGATGCGCAAGTGGCGTTGGTTGAGCAATATGCCAAAGAAATTGGTCTTTGGGCATCGGATATGACCCAAGCTGAGTACCCACGTGTACTTCGTTTTGATCTTTCAACTGTGACCCGTAACATTGCAGGCCCATCAAACCCACATGCACGTGTTTCTACCGCTGATTTGAAAGCAAAAGGCATTGCAGGGAATTTGGATCTTGCCAAGGCACAAGAAGCAGAAGGTTTAATTCCTGATGGTGCAGTGATTATTGCTGCAATTACTTCTTGTACCAATACTTCCAATCCACGTAATACCGTTGCTGCAGGTCTATTGGCGCGTAAAGCCAATGAACTGGGCTTGGTACGTAAACCTTGGGTGAAATCTTCATTTGCACCAGGTTCTAAGGCAGCTGCGCTGTATTTAGAAGAAGCGGGTGTGTTAGGTGATCTTGAGAAACTTGGTTTTGGTATCGTCGCCTATGCATGTACCACCTGTAATGGGATGTCAGGCGCACTTGATCCTGTGATTCAACAAGAAATCATTGAGCGTGACTTGTATGCCACTGCGGTGCTTTCGGGTAACCGTAACTTCGATGGTCGTATCCATCCATACGCAAAACAAGCGTTCTTGGCATCTCCGCCGCTTGTGGTGGCGTATGCGATTGCAGGAACCATCCGTTTTGACATCGAAACAGATTCGCTTGGAAATGACAAAGACGGTAATCCAATTTACCTGAAAGATATCTGGCCTTCGGATGCTGAAATTGATGCACTTGTGAAAGAAGCAGTGAAGCCTGAACAGTTCCGTAAAATCTACATTCCGATGTTTGATTTGGGAGTCAATGAAGAAGCGGCAAGCCCTCTGTATGATTGGCGTCCAATGAGTACCTATATCCGCCGTCCTCCATATTGGGAAGGGGCGTTGGCTGCACCTCGTACTTTAGCCAATATGCGTCCGCTTGCGATCTTGGGTGACAACATCACCACGGATCACTTGTCTCCATCGAATGCGATTGTGTTAGACAGTGCTTCCGGCGAATATTTGGCGAAAATGGGTGTGCCTGAGGAAGACTTTAACTCTTATGCAACCCATCGTGGTGATCACTTAACCACGCAACGTGCAACATTTGCTAACCCGAAATTGTTTAATGAAATGGTAGTTCGTTCAGACGGCACCATTAAGCAAGGTTCAAAAGCGCGTGTCGAGCCAGAAGGTGAAGTGATGCGTATGTGGGAAGCGATTGAAACCTACATGAACCGTAAGCAACCGTTGATCATTGTGGCGGGTGCGGATTATGGTCAGGGTTCTAGCCGTGACTGGGCTGCGAAAGGTGTTCGTCTTGCAGGTGTTGAAGCGATTGTTGCCGAAGGTTTTGAGCGTATTCACCGTACCAACTTAGTCGGTATGGGCGTTTTACCGCTTGAGTTTAAGTCAGGCGTTAACCGTAAGACCTTAAAGCTGGATGGTACGGAGCTATATAGCGTAATCGGCAATATTGCGCCTCGTTCAACTTTAACTTTAGTGATTGAGCGTGCCACAGCGGATGGTAAGGAAGAAATTGTTGAAGTGCCTGTGACCTGTCGTTTAGATACAGAAGAAGAAGTGTCTGTATATGAAGCGGGTGGTGTATTACAGCGTTTTGCACAAGACTTTTTAGAAGGTCAAGTGGCGTAAATAGAGATTGTTACTTTATTTAGGAAAAGCTCTATCATTTTGATAGAGCTTTTTTAATGCATTTAATCATTTTTTAATACTTTAAGTTATAAGTCATTTTGGGTTTTATTTAACACTTTTTTTAGTTTCTTTGAATGGCTTCCTGTTCTAGATTATACTGCCGCGAATAAATAAACTACTAAGGTTATATAGATAATGTCATTTGAAAAAAATAAGTTAGGAAAAATAATATTCCCATTATTTTCTGCCATTTTTCTTACTGCATGTGGCGGTGGAGGTGGTGACAATTCGAATAAGAGCGCAAACAATTCAACTGAACAACCTGAGACAAAACCTGAGACAAAACCTGAGACAAAACCTGAGACAAAACCTGAGACAAAACCTGAATATATTCTGCTGAAAGGTAATGCTCGTGCTTATGGGAATGTTTTGGATAACGTCAAGTTGAATGTCACAGCAAAATGTGTAAATGATACTGGCTTTAAGAGTACAGTAATCAGTGATCTTCATGGGGCATGGTCAGGTGAAGTAGAGCAAAAACAACTTCCATGTAAATTAAAAGTTGTTTCAGCAAAAGATACTTATTATTCTTATGTTTTTGATAAAGATACCTTTGTAAATATTAATCCTATAACTACCTTGGTGGTTGCTTTGGCATCTCAACAAAAATCTGAAGATTGGTTTAATTCCAAACTTATATTTACTAAAATGGATCTAAATAAAGCAAGTGAAGCGATAAAACAAGAATTAATTAAAAAAGACTATGCTATTGATCAAGATCTAAATTTAATCACAGATGATGTGATGAGCAATAGTTCTTATTATTCGGGATTAAGTAAATTGGAAGAAGCAATTCATGGCGAAACTAGATTTGCAAAATACTCTGACTTAGTCGATTTAGTAGCGAAAGGGCAACTCAGTGCAATTCCAGCAATACCTGAGGATTATGCACGTTTAAAAATTAATTATCAGGCTTGTGCCGGAGAGCAGTATCAAGGGAGTACCAAAATATTGACACATTGTTCTTCAGGCTTATTACCTGATTTTAAGTCTAAAAAATTAAGACAAAAAGATAAGCAGGTTTGTGAAATTCAAAAGACAGGAGATCTGCTTTCAATTAAAAGTGGTCAAGCCAATTATCAAGTTAAAATAAATCAGCAAGAAAATGACAAAATTACAGATGGTTATCCAGTGATGAATACCTTATTACTTGCCGAAGGAAATCAGCGAGTAGAAATTCTTTTCCAATATGATTTACTTGTTATGGCGGCTGCATATCACGTAGATAGTAAAGGAAGTCAGAGTGATCTTATTTCTTGTGATGGTATATATACAAGATAATGAGATCTTGTCGAAGGGGGAGATAAAGCTTCTCATAGAGTATAAATGATAGTTTTCACCTTTCCGCCATCACCACTTGTCGGAAAGGTCAATAAATAATCAAAACTATCACGCTATAGTATATATACCATTTCTAAAATCTATGGAGAGCAAAGATGGTAACTGCTGGCGAAAAACCTGGAACAGGCTTCTATTTTTGTGTTCAATGCGGACACCGCACCTATTTAGAAATTGGTACTGATCGTTTACCTCCGTGTACCAAATGCCTTGGCAATCAATTCAACAGTAAGAATGCCTAAGCCGAAAAATACCAAACAGTTATCCACTGTTTGAATAAAAGCCCTATCCCTTGATAGGGCTTTTTGTTACCTTAAAAATAAGATTTAAATAACAAGACCTGTCATAGGCATAGAAAGGTAATCCGTGATGGAAACGATTTTAGGACTCTGTATTGGTGTTGGACTCAGCGCAGCCTGTGGTTTTCGTGTCTTTGTACCGCTATTGGCGATGAGCATTGCGACCTTAATGGGATGGTATCAACCTGCCCAAGGCTTTGAATGGCTGGCACTTCCAGCGGTGTGTATGGCATTGGGATTTGCCACGATCTGTGAAATAGCAGCTTACTATGTGCCGTGGGTAGATAACCTATTAGATACCATTGCCACACCTGCGGCTGTGGTCGCAGGTACGCTGACCACGATGGCGGTGAGTAGTGGAGAAATGTCACAGTTTGCCACTTGGGCTGCTGCATTGATTGTCGGTGGTGGAACAGCAGGCGTGGTGCAAATGAGTACTGTAGCGGCACGAGGTGTCTCGACAGCAACCACAGGTGGTCTGGGTAATTTTGTGATCTCGACAGGTGAGTTGATTGGCTCGGTCGTATTATCGATTTTGGCCTTCATCATGCCTGTGGTGATTACGGTCTTGGTGATTATTCTTATTATTGTTGCCGCACGTTGGATTCATGCAAAACGCCAAGAGCAAGTGAGCCATTCCATATAAATGCAATAACTCCGATAACAACCTGAATGATGAAATAAAAAGATGATAAAGACTCAACTCATTGCCGCATTATTCGTATTATCAGGCTTAGCGATATTGCCACAAGTCAGCTTTGCTCAAGAACAACCATCGGCAGAAGAACTGAAACTGCGCAAAGATAAAGTCACTTATAAAGCCTATATCCCTGCAAAATATCATCTATTTGAAGCCATCGAAGGTGATCTCAATAAAGATGGTCTGAAGGATGTGGTACTGATCGTCAAAGCCACCGATCCCAAAGCCTTTGTACATGATGAATATCGTGGGCATTTAGACCGCAACCGCCGAGGTGCAATTGTATTACTCAATGAAAAAGGCAAATACAAAGCTATTGTCAGCAACCTCAACTGTTTTAGCTCAGAAAATGAAGATGGTGGTGTCTATTTCCCGCCTGACCTATGGATGGAAATTAAAAATAACGTATTAAGTGTTTATTATTCGCATGGGCGTTATGGCTACTGGCGTTATCTATTTCGCTTGGAAGGCAATGATCTACGCCTGATTGGCTATGATGATTCAAGCAATCATGGCCCCCTCATTCAAAGCCAAACCAGTATTAATTTTTTAACAGGAAAAAAAGTGATACGGAAAAATATGAGTGAAGATGAAGAAGCGGATCCAAGATTTAAAGAAACATGGAGTAAAATCAATCAGGCGCCGATCTATCTCTCCAAAGTGAAGGACTTTAATGATTTAAGTTTTTAAGCACTGGCGACTATCGAAAAACCAGTCAGAACAGCGTAAATTAGCGGCACTTATAATATTGCGCTCAAGCTTATGATGATGACTTGGATTCTGTTCACTCTCATGGCTGCATTTATGCAGGCTTGGCGCAATGCATTTCAAAAACAACTCAGTACGAGCGTGGATGTTTATGGCACCACACTGGCTCGCTTTATCTTCTCACCGATCTTTGCCTTTAGTTATTTGGCTTTTCTCTATTGGCATAAACCAGTTACCGCATCGGTACATTTTTCCGATAAATTCTGGCTGTATATTGTGATTGCAGGTATTAGCCAAATCTATGCGACTGCCTTGATGGTGAAACTATTTCAACAAAAGAATTATGCCATTGGGGTCGGACTCGCCAAAAGTGAAGCGATCTTGGCGGCCTTGGTCGGTGTACTGTTCTTACAGGAACATCTCAGTACATGGGGTTGGATCGGGGTAGTGATTGGAGGGCTTGCAGTATTTTTACTGAGTAAAGGCAAGCAACAGTCCGATCTGTCCTTTAAAACCTTGATGATTGGGTTGGGTAGTGGGCTTTGTTTTGCCATTACTTCTTTGTTGGTGCGTGAAGCTAGTTTAGAATTGAGCATGTTGCCATTCTTACATCGTGCTGCATGGGTGCTGTGCAGTTTGATCAGCTTTCAATGCATTGTATTGCTGATCTATCTCGGATTTTTTAGCCGACCTACCCTGTATAGAATGTGGCAACGTGTTGGTTTAACCTTAAGAGTGAGTATCTGTAGCTTTTTAGCGTCCGTCGGTTGGTTTAGTGCCATGAGTATGCAAACCGTCGCGATCGTGAAAACGCTGGGTCAGGTCGAAATTCTATTTAGTCTATTAATCTCTGCCTTCTTTTTTAAAGAAAAACTCGCTAAAACCGATCATTTAGGTTTATGGCTGGTGATTGTGGCTGCGATTATGGTGATTTGGGCTTAGATGAGAAGCTCTATTTGAAAAAATACACATGTAAATTTGAATTTGTCGGAATAAAAATCTTGGTTTTTTATTGGATGTGGTAAATATTTTAACTTTTAGAATAGATTATGCAAAATTATTTCATTGATCTTTGAAAATAGCTATTTTTAGGAAAACAATCCCACCGTGATCTGCCTAAACTATGTCTCAAGGGTGTGAAAGGGATCGAAAAGAGTAGCATGCACCGACGCTTATAAAGCAAGTGTGTACGAACCCAAAAGGTCTCGATTCGGCTTAGGACGCTATAGATCAAAAGTTTATAGGCAAAGGTTATGGCTTACAAAGTCATAGGTGTTGAAGTAAACAACCTCTGTTTTCCCTTGATACCCTAAAAAATGATTGATATAAAATTTATATGAATAATTAAAGATTATAAGAGCAAGACCTCGTAATACTCAATTTGATAACATACTGTTTTTTACTTTAGAATAAATTTAAAATTAAACGTATGAAATGAATATGCAACAATCGGAAGAACAATTTTCAGAGTTAATGGCTCACTTTATTGTAAGAACAAATAAGATGCTGCAATCAGGACAAAAAATTCCTCCTCTAGGTCTGTTGTTACATGAGAATGGATCAGTACAAGTAAGTCTGATTGTTTACGATGATATAGAGCAGATCCCTGACTTAATTCAAAATATGTTAGAAAGTTATTCTCAGAAAGTATTAGAGCAGGATATCGTTGCATCATGTATTGCGATTCCTAACGATGTCGATCAAGAAGTAACAGTATTGCTGGAAAATTTCGAGAATTATTGTATTAAATATCATATTCCTATCGATATTTTGAATCAGACTTTAAACATGAATGAAGCTGTAGCGAGCGATAGTGATGTTTATGTTTTTCCTATTTTGGAGGGCTAGCTGAAAAGCTATCCCTTTTAACATGAATTAAAAAAATTTAATTGAATAGAACATCAATAATTCGCTCAAAATAATAAAAACTAGATCAATAAAACTAAAACTGAATGTGAAACCAATCCTGTAATCTGAATATTGTGAATATAAATCGATATTTTTATATTAAAAAACAAGGTGATATAATTATTTTTATATTAATAAATCAAAAAAATCACAGTAATAGGTCAGTACCATCATGAATGAGTTCGAGCTTAAAGTCCGCTATCCACATCAAATGAATCATAATGACATCGATCATGTCGGTCGCTTTGATTTGGCAACGATTTTAACCAAGTTTGATGAGATGGCTTGGCGTCAGCAGTTGGTTCGTCAATTACAACTCAATGGTGCGGATACCAGTTTTATTGTCAGCGATCATCAGACAGAACAGACCATTTCCATTACCCTTGATGCCTATGCCAAGTCACAGCAACTAGAATTTAAGCTGGACAGTGATATTCCAGTCATCATTCCTAAAAAAGATCTATTTGGCTTGGTTACGCGCAAAAGCAAAGACAGCATCTCATTTAAACAGCTCAGCCTTGCTCGGGCAAAAGACTACCTGATTGCCTTCCTCAATCGAGATATTGAAAGCTTAGAACAGCGCTATAAAGAAAATCTAGGCAAATCACTCAAAACACCATCTTAATTTGCCTTAAGACATCATCTGAATCAGTGTTTGCGAAACTATTTGGAATATCTATAATCACTGCTGCTTCTGTCTTTGCTTGATTTGTTTATTATTCCATGCCTTTAAATGACAACTTTATTTATGCTCCGCCACAAGATCCTTTAGACATCGTTTATGAGGATGAGGACTTGCTGGTGATCAATAAACCTGCGGGGCTATTGTCTGTGATGGGGCGGTTACCTGAACATCAGGATAGTGCCTATTTGCGAGTTTTGGACAAATATCCTGCTGCCAAAGTCACTCATCGTCTGGATATGGCAACTTCGGGCTTACTTATGTTTGCCAAACATCGTGATGCAGAAGTCGCAGTCAGTAAAATGTTTCAGGCACGAACCGTCAAAAAATACTATGTGGCATTGGTACAGGGGAAAATTCAGTCAGAAGGCAGTGTGGAAGTTCCCTTAATTACCGATTGGGAAAATCGTCCACGTCAGATGGTACATTTTGAATTGGGTAAGCAAGCCAAAACCTTATTTCAATGCATGGCATATGATGCAGCAACCGATCAAAGCCGTGTACGTCTAGAGCCTGTCACAGGTCGTTCGCATCAATTGCGGGTACATATGATGCATATTGGTCATCCAATTATGGGGGATAAACTCTATCATCCTGAACCAACCAAATTTCATTTAAAACGGATGGCGCTGCATGCCGCCTATTTAGCATTTCAACATCCACTCAAGCTGCATGAAGTTGAAATCCATTCTGAGGTAAAGTTCTAAGCACAACTATAAATAGGCAAGATCATGTATTCAATTCAATCTGTTCTCTGGAAGTTATTGGCACAGGCACAACAAGATCAATTAAAAACATTGTTGTTAGAGGCTGATCCGAGTTGGGCGGAGATCGAAACATACCTATTTAATTCAAAAATTTTTGTGATCTTGAATGATCAAGCACAGATTATTGCCCAGCTTTGTTTACTCGAAACGGATGATCAAGCTGAAATTAAGAATCTGACCGTGGCGGATGGCTATCAAGGACAAGGGTTGGCTAAAGCATTGATTCAACATGTAATCGAGTCTGCCAAACAGCTGAATACGCACACCTTATGGGTTAAAACAGGCAATTCCAGTCTGAATCAATTGGCACTGTATCAAAAGTGTGGGTTTCGTCTGTCGCATATTGAACGAGATGTTTTTAAGAACTACCCAGAACCAATTTATGAAAATGGCATAGCTTGCCTTGATCAGGTGGTACTTGGCATCGTATTAGGCTGATACACCGTAGTCTCAAGACGTTTACTTTGATCGTTTTTTGACTACAATATTGCTATTAATCCGTCTAAAAAATGACATAAAAATCGGTTAATCTATAGCCAAATATCAAGTCCAAAACACAACAAAGGATATTTATATGACTCGCGACTATGACCAATTCCCAGACAATGATAATGGCAACGTGCTATGGCAGATGGTTGAAGATGGTAATGAACTCAACGAGCCACATGAAGTCGAATTTTCGATTGTTTTTGAAAAACAAGAACAAGTAGAAAAATGTGCCTTGCATCTTTTACACCAAGAACAAAAAATTTCACTTTTTCAGGAAGAAGTACATTCAGATGGTTCAGATCTGTGGGTACTGAACATTCATGTCAACATGATTTTGGAATATGAAGATATTGAAGACTTGGAAGAGTGGATGACCAAGATCGCCAAAGAATTCAATGGTGAGTATGATGGTTGGGGTTGTATGAGCTATATTTATGATGAAGATGAGTAAACCATCTCAAGCTCGATCAAATAAAAGCCCTTCCATTAGGGCTTTTTTGTTGCGGGCAAGTTTATATACCCATATCTAAATATAAGGACTCTTTGACTTCTTCCATCACAATATAGCTATGTGAAGAAGCAGAGGCAGGCAGTTTTTTTAATAAATCACCTAATAGGCGTCGATAAGCACTCATTTCTTTTAAACGTGCCTTTACCAAATAATCAAATTCGCCTGAAATGAGATGGCATTCCAATACCTCTGGAATATCAACCAAATCACGTGCCACCTGATCAAATACATCACCAGATTTGGCAGACAGTTTGATTTCCAAAAACACCAGCAGACTGCGATCGACATAGGCTGGGTTAAGTCGAGCATAGTAGCCTACAATGATCCCTTCGCGTTCCAAACGCTTCACTCGTTCCGAGCAAGGCGTCGTGGACAGGTTGACCCGTGAAGCAAGTTCACTGATCGCAATTCGGCCTTCGCGCTGCAAAATATCTAAAATCAGGCGATCAATACGGTCTAATTTACGCATAGAAGATTCCCTTTTATTTTAATTTTTTCGCGACAAAAATATTAAATTACCTAGATTATAGTCATAAAATAAGTGAAAAAAACTATTGATCCAAAAATATACTAGTTAAATAACCTAGTGTGTGCGTGAGGGATCTATTATGCGCGTAATCGTTTTAGGAAGTGGCGTCATTGGTGTGGCAAGTGCCTATTATCTTGCACAACAAGGTGCGCAAGTGACGGTACTTGACCGTCAGTCAGGACCTGCAAAAGAAACCAGTTTTGGTAACGCAGGCCAAATCTCCCCAGGATATTCAACGCCGTGGGCAGCGCCTGGTATTCCTTTCAAAGCCGTAAAATGGATGTTCCAGCATCACGCGCCATTAGCCATCAATATTGATGGCAGTATGTGGCAGTTGCAGTGGATGGCTCAGATGCTGAAAAACTGTAATCCACAAAGCTATGCGGTGAATAAAGAACGCATGATGCGTGTTGCAGAATACAGCCGTGACTGCTTACGCGATCTCAGAGCACAAACAGGGATCAATTACGAAAACCGCGCGAAAGGAACCTTACAGGTGTTCCGTAACGAGGCACAACTTGAAGCTGTGCAGCGTGATATTCAGGTACTCAAAGAATGTGGTGTGGACTTTGATTTATTGAACGCTCAAGAGTTGGGTACTGTAGAACCTGCCTTAGCGCATACTGATAAATTGGTGGGTGGTTTACATCTGCCGAATGATGAAACGGGTGATTGTTATCTGTTTACCAATGCCTTGGCAAAATTAGCACAAGACTTGGGCGTGGAATTTAAATTCGATCAAAACGTTGAAAAATTGATTGTTGAAGGCGATGAAATCAAAGGCGTCATGGTCGATGGTGCGATTTTAACAGCCGACCGTTTTGTGCTGGCTTTTGGCAGCTATTCACGTGATTTCCTCAGACCACTGGAATTAAATTTGCCTGTATATCCAGTGAAAGGCTATTCACTCACGATCCCAATTGTGGAACCAAAATTCGCTCCGCAATCAACGGTATTGGATGAAACTTATAAAGTTGCTTTGACACGTTTTGATCAGCGTATCCGTGTTGGTGGTATGGCTGAGCTCAGTGGTTTCAATCTTGGTCTAAAAGAAGATCGTCGTGCAACCTTGGAAATGGTGACACAAGATCTATTCCCAGGTGGTGATCTTGCTCAAGCATCGTTCTGGACAGGTTTACGTCCGATGACACCTGACAGCACACCGATTATCGGTGCAACGCAATATAAGAATCTGTTCCTAAATACAGGTCATGGCACTTTAGGTTGGACCATGGCTTGTGGTTCTGGAAAATTGATCAGTGATCTGGTCATGAATCATCGTCCAGACATCAGCACTGATGGCTTGTCGATTCAACGTTATTCACACGCAGCATAATTGAACATACAAGGAAGTATCGTATGCCTCGTCCAATTACTGCGGTCATCCATACCCAAGCCTTACGCCAAAATCTAGCGGTGGTCAGGCAGTCGGTACCCGACAGCAAAGTGTTTGCTGTGGTCAAAGCCAATGCTTATGGGCATGGGATTGAACGTGTTTATGAATCTTTTAAAAGCGCAGATGGCTTTGCCTTACTCGATATCGATGAGGCAAAACGCTTACGTGCTTTAGGTTGGACAGGCCCGATTTTATTGCTGGAAGGCATTTTCTCCCCACAAGACTTATTTGATTGTGCGCAGTACCAATTAAGCTTTACGGTACATAGTGAACAACAAGTGGAATGGCTACAGCAACATATCTATCCAGCTCAATTTGATATTTTCTTAAAAATGAACAGTGGTATGAACCGACTTGGTTTCAAACCAGAACAGTATCGTAAAAACTGGCAACATTTAAATCGTTTTCCTAACGTGGCCAGTATCACCCATATGATGCATTTCTCCGATGCTGATGGTGACCGTTTTGGGCAAACTGGTATTGATTATCAACTCAAGCAATTCGAAGCTACGATCCAAGGTCTACCTGGGGAAAGGTCTGTCAGTAATAGTGCTGCAATCTTAAGATATCAAACCCAATTGCAATCAGATTATGTCCGTGGTGGCATCATGCTGTACGGCAGTTCTCCCGATTATCCTAAACACACGATTCAGGATTGGGGTCTTGCACCGAGCATGAGCCTGCGCAGTGAAATTATTGCCGTGCAAGAACTCAATGCCAATGAAAGTGTTGGCTACGGCTCTAGCTATGTGGCCGAGCAACCGATCCGTATTGGTATCGTGGCGTGTGGCTATGCCGATGGTTATCAACGGATTTCAGCCACTGGTACGCCAGTTTTGGTCAATGGAATTCGGACCCAAACCATTGGGCGGGTCAGCATGGACATGCTGGCTGTGGATCTCAGTTCGATCAGCGATGCCCATGTTGGCAGTGAAGTGGTGTTATGGGGCCAGTCTAGTTCAGGAACAGTTTTACCCATTGACGACGTCGCAGCAACTTCAGGCACCATCGGTTATGAACTGATGTGTGGCGTGACTGCGCGCGTTTCATTTATAACTCAGGAATAAGGATTTATCATGTCACATTCAGATATTCAAAAGCTCAATACCAATGAAGTGATGAGTGCAGTCACAGTATTCAATAAGGTGGTGTATTTATCAGGTCAGGTACCTAAAAATGCCGACTTAGATATTGAAGGACAAACCAGTGAAGTACTTGCAACCATTGAACAACTTTTGGCTTCAGCAGGGACGGATAAATCTCGTCTACTCTCAGCGCAACTGTTTTTAAAAGATCTTTCAGATTTTCCTGTGGTCAACACGATCTGGATTGATTGGTTGAAAGGTCATGTTGCACCTTCACGTGCCACCATTCAGGCCGATTTGGTCAATCCAAAATGGTTGATCGAAATTGCAATTGTTGCAGCACAAAAATAAAGCGATCAGCTTTATCTTTGTTTAAAAATATAAAAAAAGAAGAAAAGTAACGTATTTGCAGTAGATAAAACGTAGTCAGATACGTATTTTCTTGCAATCGAAGATGAGTCAGCAGTCTTAAAAAGACAGCTAAGGTATGGCGCATAAATCAAGGCTGACTCATTTAGGAAAGAGTAAAAGGAACTTAAGATGACGGTTACACAGCATCAGTCAGAAGGCGAGCAATCGCCCCAAGACTTACAAAGAAAACTTTCAAATCGCCATTTGCAATTGATTGCAATCGGCGGTGCCATTGGTACAGGGCTCTTTATGGGCTCAGGCAAAACCATTTCTTTGGCAGGCCCATCGATTCTGTTTATTTACATGATTATTGGTGGGATGTTCTTCTTCTTAATGCGAGCACTCGGTGAATTGCTGCTTGCCAACTTGCACTACAAATCTTTTGTTGATATGGCGCATGACCTGATTGGGCCATGGGCTGGCTACTACATGGGCTGGACCTATTGGTTAGGTTGGGTACTGGTCGGTATTGCCGACTTGGCGGCCGTGATCAATTATCTCACCTTTTGGTTACCCGAAGGCACCATGTTTACTCCAATTGGACAGGCTGCCATTAGTGCAGGCTGTGTGCTATTTGTGTTGTTCTTAAACCTGCTCACTGTGCGCCTATTTGGTGAAATTGAGTTCTGGTTTGCCCTGATCAAGATTTTGGCGATTATTGGCTTGATTGGTGTCGGTGGCTATATGATCTTTAGCCATTTCCATGCACCTCATGGCACTGTCGCTTCACTTAGCAATGTCTGGTCGCATGGTGGTATGTTTCCAAAAGGTCTGGATGGTTTCTTGGCTGGTTTTCAGATCGCGGTATTTGCCTTTGTCGGGGTAGAATTGATTGGAACCACCGCTGCTGAAACCAAAGACCCGCATAAGAATTTGCCAAAGGCCATTAATGCGATTCCGATTCGCATTATCTTGTTCTATGTGTTGGCATTATTGGTGGTGATGTCAGTCACACCGTGGAATATTATCCGTGCAGACAAGAGCCCATTTGTCGAATTGTTCTTAAATGCTGGGATTGTGACATCGGCCATCATCATGAATTTGGTGGTACTGTCTTCAGTGATGTCTTCGATGAATAGTGGCGTATTCTCCACCAGTCGGATGCTGTTTGGTTTATCTAAAGATGGTCAGGCACCCAATGCCTTTGGCCGTTTATCCAAAAGTGCCGTGCCTGCCAATGGTTTGATTTTCTCTTGCGTATTCATCATGGGTGGTGCGGTACTACAATACTTTGTACCGAATACCCTTGAAGCTTTCACGCTGGCGAGTTCACTGTGTGTGATTTTATTCATCAGTGTCTGGAGTCTGATTATGGTCTGCTATCTGCGCTACCGTAAGCTACGTCCAGAACTGCATGCACAATCGAAGTTTAAAATGCCGGGTGGTGTATTCATGTCTTATATGGTGATTGCCTTCTTGTTATTTGCTTTGGTGATTTTGGCACTTGAACCAGATACCTTAAAAGCACTTTATGTTAGTCCATTGTGGGTAGTCATTTTGGCCGTGACTTATCAGCTGATGTATAAACCACGTATGAAAAAACTGGGTCGCGAATTGGCATAATAATTCATATCTGTTGAGTAAAAAACCGATCTCCATTGATCGGTTTTTTATGGTCTGGCAATGGTATTTAATCCACCAATAAGTGCTGGTATTGATCAGCCTGTTTGCGTAGATAATCCCAGACCAGTTTAATACGGGGTTCATGTTGTAAATCGACAAAAGTCAGCATCCAAAAGGTATGGGTGTAACGCACTTGTTGTTCTAATACTGTTTCAAGTTCAGGTTTATCATCGGCTAAAAACTTGGGCAAGATGGCGAGTCCTGCGCCAGAACTAACAGCAATTTGCTGTGCCAAAATACTACTGCTACGGAAATTAGCGTTGAGTTTTAAAGGTAAGCGTTCCAAGCAGTACAACTCAGGGCTATAGACCAGATCATCTATATAATTCACAAAGCGATGCGAAGTTAAATCCTGTAAATCACGGATGGGTGGGTTGAGTGACAGATACTTTTTACTGCCATAAATTTTTAAACAATAATCCGAGAGTCGCGTAATGATATAGGGACCAGAGGTGGGTCGTTCAATCGAGACCACAATATCTGCTTCACGATGCGACAGTTTGATCATTTTCGGCACTGGAATCAGGTCAATCGTGAGCGAGGGATACTGTATGGAAAACTCTGCTAACAAGCGCGCCAAAAATGCGGTACCAAAACCTTCAGGTGTGCCAATTCGCACACGACCCTGCAACGGTTGATGCGGTTTTTCAATTTGCAGGAAAGCGTATTCCATTTGCTCAACCCGCGGCACCAGTGCTAAACCCTCCATAGTCAGCTCATAGCCAGAGGCTTCGCGTTTAAACAAGGTAATGCCTAAAGTTTGTTCTAAAGCCTGAATCCGTCGCGCAACAGTACTATGCTCAACCCCAATAATACGGGCGGCATTGGTTAGAGTTTTGGTACGTGCCAACACTAAAAAAAACTGTAGATGATCCCAATCCACTTTCATTGTTATGGTCTTCCTTGTGCATATTTGCACAATGATCGTGCATTAATTTGCGTTGGTGGTCAAAGCTTTCTTTGCTAGTCTCGAATAAAACCTGAATAAAGAAAATACGACGATCGATATTTTCTAAACACTGAACACAATAAAAATACGGCCTATGGAGAGGTTATGAACACAATCCAAAATATTCAATTGGAAACAGCCAAGTTACTCATTAACGGCAGTTTTATCGAATCAGAGACCCAACAATGGCAAGACATTATTAATCCTGCAACGCAGGAGGTGATTGGTCGTGTGCCATTTGCTACAACAGAGGAAGTCGATGCAGCGATCCAGTCTGCACAAGCAGCGTTTGCTTCTTGGCGTCAGACCCCGATTCAGGCGCGTATGCGTATCATGCTGAAACTGCAAGATTTGATTCGTGCAAATATGAAGGAGATTGCACAGGTACTGACTGCGGAACAAGGCAAAACTCTGGCAGATGCCGAAGGTGATATTCAACGTGGTTTAGAAGTGGTTGAGCATGCCTGTTCTGTGGGTACTTTGCAGATGGGTGAATACGTTGAAGGCGTGGCGCGTGGTGTAGATACCTATACCTTACAGCAGCCTTTGGGCGTGTGTGCGGGCATTACCCCATTTAATTTCCCAGCCATGATTCCATTGTGGATGTTTCCAATGGCAATTGTATGCGGCAATACCTTCGTTTTAAAACCATCAGAACAAGACCCATTGTCGACCATGATGCTGGTCGAACTCGCGATTCAGGCAGGCATTCCAGCGGGTGTACTCAATGTGGTTCATGGCGGTAAGGAGGTGGTCGATCGCCTGTGTACGCATCCAGATATTAAAGCCATTTCATTTGTCGGTTCGACCGCGGTGGGCACGCATGTGTATAACCTTGCAGGACAACATGGCAAACGCGTGCAGTCGATGATGGGCGCGAAAAACCACGTCGCGGTAATGCCTGATGCCAATAAAGAACAAACGCTGAATGCTTTAGTCGGTGCGGCATTTGGTGCAGCAGGGCAACGTTGTATGGCGTTGTCGGTCGCGGTGATGGTCGGAGATAGCAAATACTGGATTGCAGAGTTAGTCGAAAAAGCCAAAACGTTAACTGTTAATGCAGGGCATGAACCGAATACCGATATAGGTCCTGTGATTTCAAAACGTGCCAAAGCGCGTGTACTGGATTTGATCAATAGTGGTGTCGAGCAAGGTGCAGAACTGTTGCTCGATGGGCGTGATGTTCAGGTACAAGGTTATGAGTCAGGCAACTTTGTCGGAGCGACGATTTTCAGTGGTGTAAATACTGACATGCGCATTTATAAAGAAGAAATCTTTGGGCCTGTGCTGTCTATTATTTGTGTCGATACGCTTGAAGAGGCGATTGCACTGATCAATGCCAATCCATTTGGCAACGGGGTGGGATTATTCACTCAAAGTGGGGCGATTGCGCGTACTTTCCAGAACCTGATTGATATCGGTCAAGTCGGCATCAATATTCCTATTCCTGTCCCTGTATCGTTCTTTAGCTTTACTGGCTCTCGTGGTTCAAAACTCGGTGATTTAGGTCCTTACGGCAAACAAGCCGTGCAGTTCTATACCCAAACCAAAACCATCACCAGCCGCTGGTTTGAAGACAGCCACGAAGTGGGCGGTGTCAATACCACCATCAGTTTACGTTAATAAGGGGATCACGGATGAATATCGCCTTTATCGGTCTAGGCAATATGGGCGGCAGAATGGCCCAAAATCTGCTTAAAGCAGGACTTACAGTCTATGGTTATGACCTCAGCGAAGTGGCGATTCAGCACTTTGCCGAGGCAGGTGGTGTGGTGTGTGATAGCCCTCAAGCGGCTGCCAAACAAGCTGATGTACTGATCAGCATGTTACCTGCGGCAAAACATGTCAAAGAAGTCTATCTCGGTGAAAATGGTGTGTTAGAGGTATTGAAAGCAGGTAGCTTATGTATCGATAGCAGTACCATTGACCCGAAAACCATCAAGGACATTGCTGCGATTGCGCAGAGTAAAAATATTCATATTTGTGATGCGCCTGTTTCGGGTGGCACCATCGGTGCACAAGCAGGTACCTTGACCTTTATGGTGGGTGCCAATGATCAGACTTTTGATGAAGTCAAACCCGTACTCAGCCACATGGGCAAAAACGTGGTGCATTGTGGTGAGGTGGGTGCGGGTCAAATTGCCAAAATCTGCAATAACTTGATTCTCGGGATTTCTATGGCTGCCGTGGCAGAAGGTATGGCGCTCGGTGCCAAACTGGGCATTGATCCAAAAGCCTTGGCTGGTGTGATTAACACCTCAAGTGGTCGTTGCTGGAGTTCGGAAGTCTGTAATCCATGGCCACAGATTAATGAAAATGCACCAGCTTCGCGTGGCTATCAAGATGGTTTTGCCACGCAGTTGATGCTGAAAGACCTTGGGCTTGCAGTAGAAGCGGCAGGACAGGTCAAACAACCGATTGTGTTGGGTGGGATGGTGCAGCAGCTGTATCAGCAAATGTGTATGCGTGGCAATGCGCATCTCGATTTTTCCAGCATTATTCAGCAATACCTGCCGCCAGAGGCATAACAGCTCAAGCCAAAGGATGGCTACCAAAAAATTAAACCCTGTCATGAATAACAATCAAAGCAGACTGAGGGAACACAGATGTTGAATTATAAAGAGACGGTACAGGCTTTTGATCTGCAAAGCACAGCAACACAAATGCTGTCAGGTTCAGTCGATGCACTAAATGCCTGTTATGAATGTTGTGATCGCCATGCGCATGACGACAAGATCGCGTTGTATTGGCAAGGTAAAGATGGTCGAAAAGAACAATACACCTTTCGCCAGTTACAGCAATGGTCGAGTCAATTTGCCAATTTCTTAAAATCTCAAGGTGTAAAAGCTGGTGATCGTATTTCAGGATTACTGCCGAGAACACCGGAGCTATTGGTGACGATTTTTGCCGCTTGGCGAATTGGTGCGGTATATCAGCCTTTGTTTACTGCATTTGGGCCGAAGGCAATCGAGCATCGTCTACAACTGGCACAAAGTAAGCTGGTGGTGACGGATACAGGTAACCGCAGCAAACTCGATGAAGTTGAGCGTTGTCCAGCGATTGTCACGGTTGCAGATCAGCAAGCGACACCGTTAAATCCAGAAGACTTTAATTTCTGGGATGAAGTTAAACAGCAGTCTGATCAATGTGAATTGGTGATGCGAACCATCCAAGATCCATTTTTACTGATGTTTACGTCGGGGACCACAGGACCTGCAAAACCTTTAGAAGTTCCGTTAAAAGCCTTACTGGCATTTGCTCGCTATATGCAAGATGCGGTTGGTCTAAGGGAAGACGATTCATTTTGGAATATTGCTGATCCAGGATGGGCATATGGCCTGTACTTCGGTATTACTGGCCCCTTATTTCTAGGGCACACCATTTTGTTCTATGACGGTGGTTTTAGCACGGACAGCCTGTGTCAAATTGTGAAGGATTATCAGATTACCAATCTGGCGGGTGCACCTACGGCTTACCGCATGATGATGGCAGCAGACCCTGCCCAGATGGCAGCGTTAAAAGGCCAGTTCCGTGTAGTCAGTAGTGCAGGAGAGCCATTGAATCCAGAAGTGATTCGCTGGTTTAAACAGGTGTTGGATGCGCCAATTTATGATCATTATGGGCAAACTGAAGTGGGCATGGTGGTGTGTAATCACCATGGTTTAAGCCATGAGGTTCGTGCTGGTTCAGCAGGGTTTGCCAGTGCAGGCTATCGTGTTGCCGTGGTGAATGAACAGGGCGAAGAATTGCCTGCAGATACACCTGGGATTTTAGCGGTGGATATCAGTCAATCCCCGATGATGTGGTTTGGTGGCTATCATGAAACGCGTAAATCGCCTTTTATTGGGCAGTACTATTTGACAGGCGATACTGCCGAATTACATGCCGATGGCAGTATGAGTTTTGTTGGTCGTAGTGACGATGTGATCACCACCTCGGGCTATCGGATTGGACCGTTTGATGTGGAAAGTGCCTTGCTGGAACATGATGCGGTGGTTGAAGCAGCGGTCATCGGGGTGCCTGATCCAGAGCGGACCGAGGTGGTAAAAGCCTTTGTGATTTTATCGGCAGGCATTCAGCCTTTGGAGCAACTGGCTGAGGAATTGAGTCAGTTTGTGAAAAAACGCCTGTCTGCCCATGCCTATCCGCGTTTGGTCGAGTTTGTCACTGAATTGCCAAAAACCCCAAGTGGCAAAATTCAGCGTTTTTTATTACGTAATCAGGAAATTGCGAAACAGCAAGCGAAAGCAGGGTAAGGAAGATAAGATGCAATTAACTGAAGAACAAAGCTTAATTCGAAATATGGCGAAAAGCTTCGCCCAAGAACAAATCAAGCCCAATGCCAGTGACTGGGATCGACATGGCACTTTTCCGAAAGCTGCACTGGCACAAATGGGGCAACTTGGCTTTATGGGGATGCTGATTCCAGAGCAATGGGGCGGTTCCGATACAGGTAATCTCGCTTATGTCTTGGCGCTTGAGGAAGTGGCCGCAGCAGATGGCGCCACTTCAACCATTATGAGCGTGCATAACTCGGTGGGCTGTGTGCCGATTTTAAAATTTGGTAGCGATGAGCAAAAAGAGCGCTTTTTAAAACCATTGGCACAAGGTGAAATGATCGGTGCTTTTGCCCTGACTGAACCGCATACTGGTTCGGATGCGGCAGCGATTAAAACCCGTGCCGTGAAAGATGGCGATGACTATATTCTCAATGGTGCCAAGCAGTTTATTACTTCGGGCGACAACGCAGGCGTGATTATCGTCTTTGCCGTGACTGACCCCAATGCAGGCAAAAAGGGCATTAGTGCCTTCCTTGTTCCACGTGATACAGCAGGTTATGAGGTGATTCGAGTGGAAGAAAAACTCGGTTTACATGCGTCAGATACCTGTCAGATTGCCCTCACAGATGTGCGTATTCATAAAAGCCTGATGTTGGGTGCGGAAGGTGAAGGTTTAAAAATCGCGCTTGCCAATCTGGAAGGTGGTCGTATTGGTATTGCTGCACAGGCGGTGGGTCTGGCGCGTGCTGCACTGGAAGAAGCCACGCGCTATGCCAAAGAGCGTTTGACCTTTGGTAAACCAATTTTTGAACATCAGGCACTCGCATTCCGACTTGCCAGTATGGCGACCGAGATTGAAGCGGCTCGACAACTGGTGCACTACGCTGCACGTCTTAAAGAAGCAGGGCAACCCTGTCTAAATGAGGCTTCTATGGCTAAGCTATTTGCCTCGGAAATGACTGAGCGCGTCTGTTCAGCCGCGTTACAGGTGTTTGGTGGTTATGGTTATCTTAAAGATTTTCCGATTGAACGCATCTATCGTGATGCGCGCATTTGTCAGATTTATGAAGGCACCAGTGATATTCAACGTTTAGTGATCGCCCGTAGCTTATAACCAGAGAACAAGGAATCGATGATGCAGTGGCAAACCATTTTATTAGAAAAACACAATGGCGTAGGGTTGATTACGCTGAATCGCCCGCACGCCTTGAATGCGCTGAATAGTGAATTGATTAGCGAAGTGAATCAGGCTTTAGATGAATTAGAAAAAGATCGCGAGATTGGTTGTATGGTGTTGGCAGGTTCAGAAAAGGCCTTTGCCGCAGGTGCCGATATTAAGGAAATGGCCGATCTGAACTTTCCTGACATTTATTTTGATGATTTTTTCCATCTTGCCGATCGTATTGCGCAACGCCGTAAACCGCTCATTGCAGCAGTTAGTGGCTATGCTTTGGGTGGTGGTTGTGAATTGGCACTGATGTGTGACTTCATCTATTGTGCCGAAAATGCCAAGTTTGGTTTACCTGAAGTGACTTTGGGTGTGATTCCAGGGATTGGTGGCACACAACGTTTAACTCATGCGATTGGCAAAGCCAAAGCCATGGAAATGTGCTTTACCGCACGACAAATGGGTGCAGTTGAAGCTGAGCAAAGTGGGCTGGTGGCACGTGTGTTTAGTAAGGAAGAATTGCTTGAACAAACCCTACAAGCCGCAGAAAAAATTGCTGCACGTTCTTTAACAGCCAACATGATGTTAAAAGAAACTATTAATCGCGCCTTTGAAGTCAATCTGACAGAAGGCTTACGTTTTGAAAGACGGATGTTCCACTCCATTTTTGCCACATCGGATCAGAAAGAAGGGATGCAGGCTTTTGTGGAAAAACGTCAGGCCAAATTTAAAAATCGATAAGAGATCAACAACAATGAATATCGAAAATCAGTTAATGATTGAGCAAAAAGGTGGTCTTGGTCTAATTAGCTTAGATCGGGTCAAACATTTAAATGCCTTGTCACTGGAGATGATTGAGGGCATCTGTAGCCAACTGGAACTGTGGCGTTATGATGCAGCAATTCAGGCGGTCCTGATTAAATCGAATAGCCCCAAAGCCTTCTGTGCAGGTGGGGATATTCGCTATCTATATGATAGCTATAAAAATGATACGGCTGATTATAAAGGTTATTTTAGTGCCGAATATAAAATGCTGAATCTGCTGCGTGAGTATGCAAAGCCTGTGGTGGTGGTGCTCGATGGTTATGTGCTCGGTGGTGGTTTTGGGCTAGCACAAGCGTGTCATATTGTGGTGAGCAGTGAAAAATCTCGATTTGCGATGCCTGAAACAGCGATTGGCTTTTTCCCAGATGTTGGTGCGACCCACTTCCTGTCTCGACTAGATGATATTGGGGTTTATCTGGCCATAACGGGCGAGCAGATCAGTAGCAGTGATGCTCTTTATTTGGATTTGATCGACTATCACGTACCGAGCGAAAAGCTACAAGCCTTGCAAAATGCACTGATCAATGAATCGAACCTGAGTAAACAGAATATTGAGCATATTGTTGCTTGTTTTATTACTCGCCCTGCTGAAAGTGAACTGAAACAGTTGGCAGATGGTATTCGCAAACATTTTGGTTTTCAGCATTTGGACGAAATTGAGCAAAGTCTTGCGAATGAGCAGGATGAGCAATTGCAGCCTTGGGCAGAAAAAATGCTCAGCATCTTGCAGCAACGTTCCTTTATTGCCAAACAAACCAGTTTGAAACTACAACATTTGGGCCGTGGTCTTTCCTTGCCACAATGTATGCAATTGGAGCGCGATCTACAAGATATCTGGTTTGAACATGGTGATTTTATTGAGGGTGTGCGTGCCTTAATTGTAGATAAAGACAAACAGCCGCAATGGCAACAACGTAATCCAGAGCTAGAACAGATTTTAGAAAAACTCAGCTAAATCCAAATATTCATATTGACCAATCTCAGGAGTATTACAAAGTCTGACATGCTGATGGTCAGGATTGATGATCAGCAAAAAACATAAAACAAGAAAATCCAAGCAAGGAACATGATGATGCAAACAATACATGGAAACGGTTCATCTTCTAAAAAGTCATCCCATCGATTGGCGGGTATCTCCAGTATGGTAGGGACTACCATTGAATGGTATGACTTTTTTATCTACGGTGCGGCAGCAGCTTTAATTTTTAATAAATTATTTTTTCCCAATTTAGATCCGCTGACGGGTGTACTTGCGGCATTTGCGACCTATGCAGTTGGATTCATCGGGCGACCGTTGGGAGGTCTGGTGTTTGGGCATTTTGGTGACAAGATTGGTCGGAAATCGATGTTATTGCTCACGCTGATGTTGATGGGTATTCCAACGGTACTGATTGGTTTGTTGCCAACCTATGAGACGATTGGTTACTGGGCTGCAATTGGCTTGGTGGTCCTGAGATTTATCCAAGGTATGGCCATGGGTGGTGAGTGGGGCGGTGCAGTGCTGATGGCGGTTGAACATGCGCCAGAAGGTAAAAAAGGATTTTGGGGCAGCCTTCCTCAAGCCAGTACTGGCGGTGGCTTAATGCTCGCATCGATCGCACTTGGATTAGTTTCTTTATTGCCCGAGCAGGCTTTGTTTAGTTGGGGGTGGCGGATTCCGTTTCTAGCGAGCATTATTTTACTGGCAGTCGGTTGGTATATTCGAGTCAAAGTGCCAGAGTCACCAGATTTTGAAAAAGTAAAACAGCAGGCGGAAGAAGTTAAAGTTCCTGCTTTACAGGTCTTTAAAAAGCATCCAAAGCAACTCATCACCATTATCGTAGCGCGTGCAGCCGAGAATGCATGGTTTTATATTGCTTCTACTTTTACTTTGGCCTACACCACCACACAGCTTGGCATTGCAAGACAAGAGATTTTATTTGCAACGATTTGCGGTGCAGCCGTGATTTTAGTGATGACACCATTATGTGGGCATTTGTCAGATAAAGTGGGGCAGCGCAACATGTTTATGTTTGGGCTATGTGTACTGGCACTGTATAGCTATCCATTCTTTAGCATGCTTAATACCAAAGATCCTGTATTGGTTTGGACTGCAATTGTACTGGCGATCGGGGTGGTGTTTCCGATTATGTACGCACCACAGGCACAGCTTTTTGCCCGCCAGTTCCCCGCAGAAATTCGCTATAGCGGGATCTCAATTTCGGTGCAGTTGGCTGGTGTATTGGGTGGTGGTCTTGCGCCACTGATTGCGACAAAGCTACTCAGTGTCGGTGGCGGCAGCCCTCATCTGATCATGATATATATTGGCAGTATGGCGGTGATTGCGATTATCTCGACCACCTTTATGCCACGTGATCGAAAATATGGTGTGGTAGAAACTGAGATTAAAAAACCAAGTCTCAATTTGGATGCCAAGATTACAGAACAGTCTTAATTTTATGTTCCACGTGGAGCATTATAATTTGCAAAGAAAAAAGCCCTAATCTTTCGATTAGGGCTTTTTGAATCTGGAGCGGGAAAGGAGACTCGAACTCCCGACCCCAACCTTGGCAAGGTTATGCTCTACCAACTGAGCTATTCCCGCTAATTGAGCAGTTTTTACTAAAACTTACACTTAAAAATTTGAGCGGGAAAGGAGACTCGAACTCCCGACCCCAACCTTGGCAAGGTTATGCTCTACCAACTGAGCTATTCCCGCATGCCGTGTATAATACATTATGCAAAAATAGGGTCAATAATTTTATGCAAAGAAATTGATTATTTGCATAAAATTAAAGCATTTTCATGCAAAAAAAGCCTGAGAAAGCAAATTTTTGTACAAAAGTTTCCCTCAGATTCCGCTCATGTATACTAATGAGCTATCTCAATCTGACCTTACAGAGTGACTGATGAACTTAGAACAACAGTTGATTGAACATTTAAACACGCTTGCACCTACCCATCTTGAAGTGATTAATGAGTCGGCAGGGCATGGTGGATATTTCCCAGGTAAAGAATCACACTTTAAAGTCATCGTGGTAAGTGATGAATTTCAAGGCCTACGCTTAGTACAACGTCATCAAAAAATTTATGCTGTTGCAGCGGAGTTGATGAGTCCTGGTCGAATCCATGCACTTGCGATTCATGCCTATGTCCCTAGCGAATGGCAAGGCCAAGCACCTGCCAGCCCTGAATGTGCACATGCACCAAAAAGCTAAGGATTAATGATGGACCTCTTCCTCACTAAAATTGTGCATATGTCCGCAGTGAGCTTATTGATCATTGCTTTTGTATTACGTGGCGCAACACTATTTGTTGGTGTACAAGACCAACAGCCCAATCCAAAAGCACGCAAAGGCTTGGTGGGTTTACAACATCTATCTTTGACCTTAATTATTGTGACGGGGGCAGTTTTACTGTTCATGAACAATTTTGAGGTGCAGCCGTGGTTCTATGCCAAAGTGATTTTGTTCTTTGTGTTGTGGTCTTCTTTGATCAAAACCTATAAACAGGACAGCAGTATTTTATTGCAACAACGCCGTGCAGGATTACTCATTGGGACGGTGGCTATGGTGGGTATTCTCGGTTTGGTGATGATTAAGCCTGTTTTTGCCTGATTGTTTGACACATTGTTTGAGTAATTGTTTTGTCACTAGGTTAAACTGCATGCAGTTTACAAAAATATTATAGAGGGAAATCATGTTAACGCGTGTGGTGTTTAACCAAAAAGGTGGTGTGGGGAAATCAAGTATTACAGTCAATCTCGCTGCGATTAGTGCGAAACAAGGATTTAGAACCTTGGTGATTGACCTTGATCCACAAGCGAATTCAAGCCAATACCTTTTAGGTGAAGATGCAACCTATTCTGCCGACAAGGCAGCATTAGAGCCAAACATTGAAAACTTCTTTGATGATATTTTAGGGAGTACGCAGCAAAAGGGCTTAATCGGCAATGCGATTGGCTCAATCCTGAAAGCGCCACGTGGCAAAGGTTTAGACAGTTATGTACACCGTTCTTCTTTTGACAATCTGGATGTGATTCCTGCAAGTCCAAGCCTAGGTGCATTAGAACATGCGCTGGAAAGTAAACACAAAATTTATAAATTACGTGATTCGATTCAGTCTCTCAGTGCGCGCTATGACCGCATCTTTATTGATACACCGCCTGCGTTTAATTTCTTTACGTTATCTGCATTAATTTCAGCAGATCGCGTGCTGATTCCGTTTGATTGTGACGTGTTTTCAAAACGTGCGTTACAAACTTTGATTGAAAATGTGCTCGAAACCCAAGATGATCATAATGATCGCTTGGAGATTGAGGGAATTGTGGTCAATCAGTTCCAATCTCAGGCAAAATTACCTCGTGAAGTGGTTCAACAGTTAAAAGATGAAGGCTTGCCTGTGCTGGATAGCATGTTGCCGCCATCGATCTTGATGAAAGAATCACATCAAAAGAATTTACCCCTGATTCATTTGGCATCTGACCACAAATTGACCGTCGCTTATGTGACCCTGTTCAATGAGATTGAATCAAAGAAATAAGAGAATCTTATGAAACGCTTATATTGGATGCCTGTTTTGGCAGCGAGCATGTTATTGGGTGCATGTGCATCAACGGTTAAGCCAGCTTATGTATCGCCGACACAATATCAAGCACTGAATTGCCAACAGTTGCAAGCCGAGTACAACCGTATTCAGCTTTACATCGAAAATGGTGTACCAACGCCAAAACGTACTGGTGTCGGGGTTGGTCTTGGACTTGGTGGTGGCTGGGGTAGAGGTGGCTGGGGCTTTGGTCCATCGATCTCGGTGAATATGGGACAGTCAATGAATACCAAAAATACTGAACTTGCCAATGTGTTGGGACAACAAGATGCAATTGTACAAGCAGCGAGATTCAAAGGCTGCCCAATCATTGTGAAGCAACGTCCAAAATCATAAATTTTGAGTGCTGATCGTTATGGTTCACGATGACGGTCAGCAACTAAATTATAGCAAAATGTTTCAAAATATAGTTATAAAAATCAAATAATTAAAATTTCAACTTGAGCTAATTGATTGATTTATTTTATTTGAGCAGCCCCCTAAAATTTGTATTCTTGCCCTAAATTCGTTTAAGGTGGCGGCCATGTATAGTCGTTCGGTATGTATATGATTGAGAGTTGGTTTTTTGTTTTGGCGATGTTGGCGGTATTGTTAATACCTGGTCCGACCAATGCTTTGCTTGCCAGTGCAACACATCAACACGGTGTACCTAAGACCATGACTTTTATCCCGATTGAATGGTTGGGGTATATGTATGGCATTAGTTTATGGGCGCTTTTCATTCATTTATTTGATCCGATTTGGCCAGCAATTGGGGCGATTCTGCATACGCTAAGTTTACTCTATGTGCTTTGGATGGCATTCCATCTGTGGAAAGGCTCTCATCTACAAAAACTTGACCAGCATCATCAGCATATCCGTAAAAGACAGCTATTTTTATCGACTTTAAAGAACCCTAAAACGGTATTGTTGGCATCTGGTATTTTTCCAAGTGAAACCTGGAATTCAATGGAACAGGCTGCTTTAGTGTTTGCTATCTTTAGCTTAATTCTAATTCCTGTCAGTATTTTCTGGATGTTGTTTGGACGTGCTTTATTGGCGGGGAGTCTAGTTGGGCTCAAAGCCGATCATTTGTATAAAGGATCGGCCATGTTATTACTGATTTGTATGCTACCAATGATCTTTCGTCTGTTTTAAACGAAGATTCAATTTATTATGCTTTAACACCCTTCATTTTCTGGCGAATAAAGCCAATCACACCTGGTAAGATACTGATAATAATGATACCGAAAATTAAATGGGTAAAATTATCTTTCACGATTGGCATATTTCCGAATAAATAGCCAAGGGTAATGAACGATGCGATCCAGCAGAATGCACCTACCACGTTATAGGTCAAGAAGTACTTATAGTTCATGCTGCCAGCACCTGCTACGAATGGTGCAAAGGTACGTGCAAAAGGAACAAAACGGGCGAAAATAATCGTCTTACCACCGTGGCGCTGAAAGAACTGTTGGGTTTTAAGCAGGTGCTGTTTATTAATGAATCGAGAATTGGTTTCAAAAACACGTGGACCCACATAACGGCCAATATGATAGTTTAAGGTATCGCCAAGTACTGCTGCGATAAACAATAAAACGCCAAGCACCCATGGATCCATTGCCCCAGTGGACGCGGCTAATGCACCTGCAGCAAATAACAAGCTATCACCTGGTAAAAATGGCATCACCACCAAACCGGTTTCAACAAAAATAATTAAGAATAAAATGGCATAAATCCATACGCCATAATTGGTAATGAATTCTAAAAGGTGTTCGTCAACGTGCAGAATAAAATCAATGAGTTCCATGAAGGTGTTAACACTGTGAATGTGGACTAAATCCTAGCAGTGCATCTGTAGAATGTCAGTATAAAAAGCAAATTAATTGGTAACTTTTCAGAATAGGTTTAGAAGATGTTCATTGTTGCAAATAAGGAACGATATGTTAACTAAATTGGTGTTTATTGCAAAATTAAAGATACATAAACTGTCTACATGTTAAAAAACAAACACACTGTGGAATCAATTATGTTTAATCCGAATGTTGTTGTAAAAAATATCGTAACTCAGTCTGGTGTATCAAACGTTGTAATTTTAGTTGCACGTTTATTAATGGCTTATATCTTTCTTGTTGCTGGGTGGGGCAAGATTGTTGGTTATGCGGGTACTGCTGGTTATATGGAATCAATGGGTGTTCCGAGTGCTCTATTACCATTGGTGATTCTGGTGGAATTTGGTGGTGGTTTGGCGCTGTTATTTGGTTTCCAAACACGCTTTGCATCTTTGGGTTTAGGGCTTTTTAGTATTATTACAGCCTTTATTTTCCATGCTGGGGCGGAGGATGCCATTAACTTTATGAAAAACTTTGCAATGGCTGGAGGTTTCTTCGCGTTAATGCTCTATGGTGCCGGTCGTTTTAGTCTAGACCATGTGATTGAAAAATAATTCATTGTTGAAAATCACCCCGCTCTAAGTAGCGGGGTTAAGCGTATGTTGTCCATTACATTGATTACGCTTGATTACAAACTGAAGCCGACATCAGTACTTATTTCTGTTTAGATCAAAAGACTTGAGAATAAAATAGGACATGAAATGAAAAAAATCATCGCAAGTTGTGGAATTGTGATCTTAACGGGATTATCAACACTGACATGGGCAGGTAAAGATGACCATGTGATTGTACAAGAGGCTGCAAAGAATGTGGTTACGGTCAGTCAAGTTGCCAAACTGAAAGATGAAACGGGCGTGACGCTGACAGGACAAATCACGAAACATTTACAAAGTGATCATTATGAGTTCAAAGATCAAAGTGGCACGATTGGTATTGAAATTGATGATGATATTTGGCGTCAAGCTGGTCTAAAAGTCGGTGATCATGTGCGTTTAGTCGGTGAAGTAGATACGCATCGTTATAAACCGACAGATATTGAAGTGATTAAAATTGAAAAGCATGCGCATAAATAAAGCCATTAAAAAAAGGAAGCTTAAGCTTCCTTTTTTCATCATTGAAATGATTAGAGCATAAAGTGAATTTGCATTTCCCCAACCAGAAAACCGAGTACAGCACCGACAATAATCAATGACCACTCATCTTCTTTAAAGGCTGGACGCAGCATGCCTTCAAACTCTTCAGGGCTGAGTTTCTGCATGCGCTCAACTAATGTATTACGCACATTCATTGCATCTTCTGCATAAGATTCAACGTAGCGCATGGTATCTGGAAGTTGTTTTAAAATACGCTCTGCAACTTCGGCTTTCAGGTTTTGGTATTTCTCACCACCAATGGCATAGACCACTAATGGGCGGACAATACCAGCTTGTAAATCAATTTCTTGTTTGACTTGACGGCTGACCAACTCGATGACTTTATCCGAATGTGTGCCTGAAAAAAGTTCTTCCATCATGTTGCGTGAGGTGAGTAACTGTTTCGAGATCAGGGCTGCATAATCAGCCGCAACTTCGTTCTGACGTTTAATGAATAAACCTTGCCATGTGTAGCCCATAATCTTTTTCGGATACAACGGGCGGAACATCATTTGTAAGGCCATCCAGTCACTAAAGAAACCGACAAAGCCGCCAAACATTGGTAGCATCCAAGGATATTTACCTTGAGTGACGATCCAGCATAGCATTTGCACAACACCAATCGCAAAGCCAAAAACAAAGCCGACATTACTAAAAAATTTGAATTCTTGTTTGCCGACTTTCTTAAAAATTTCGTTGAGGAGGCGTTTATCTTTGAGTAGGTTGTTGACGACCATATGTTTGATGTCGAAGTACTTGGTCACATCCTTCTGTACTTCACTCATAATGTGTTCAACAATTTCTGGCGCTTTCGCCTGAACTCGTTTAATCAGTTTTTGTCGTGCAAACTCGGGCATGCCTTCCCATAAACCCGGCTGATATTGCTGTGCAACTTCTCGGGTAATGTCTTCAGCTGCTGCCATCAATGGTTTTTCAATTTCTTGGGCAATCCGTTTGGGGTCGAGTCGGGCAAAAATTTCTTCGGGTTTAATCAGTTTAGAGGTCATCAATTCCACCGCAGTGGTGGCCATTTTCTCTGCTTTGCGAGGAACAATCCCTTGCCATCCAAGTGGCAGACCAAATAATCGCAACCCTTTAAATTCAAGTGGTGAAAACATCATTTGAATGGCAATGACTTTGGTCACATAACCAATAAAGCCACTAATAAACGGGATTGAGATGTATAACCAGAAATTCTGTTGAAAATCCGCAATCATTTCTTGAAACATTATTTTATTGGTCCTTCAAGTCCTAATTGTTGCTCGTGGTCGGGCAAGCGCTAGATGATGATAGTGAAATATTTTGGATAGTGGTGATGTGCCAATATCTTTAAATTTTTTAGTTACCCTTTATTTTTCCTTCGAATAAGGTCATCACAATCGTATAAAAAGGCAACGAGATTGTCGACTGAATACCTTTCCATGGTAATACATATTTCGACTCATCATCTTAGCACCAATTTTTGTTTTGTGTTGAGCAGAATAAGCAAGAATTGTTGATTTAACTCTCTTTATTGGCAGCATGGTTGTGAAATTTTAGTTTAAATATCAGTGCTTATTTCCCAGTCCAACTAAAAAATAAGATAGATGATGAATTGCGGTGCGTCAAAGCGTGAAAAATGTTAGAATGTGGCGCTTAATTCATTTGCCTTTAAGATGAACCATGACGACCAATACTCAAATTACTGAAGATCGTATCCTTATTCTGGATTTCGGCTCTCAATATAGCCAGCTCATTGCACGTCGTGTACGTGAAGCGGGTGTCTATTCTGAAATGTATGCATTCGATATGTCTGAAGAAGACATTCGTGCGTTTAATCCGAACGGGATTATTTTGTCAGGTGGACCTGAGAGCGTACATGAAGAAGGAAGCCCACGCGCACCACAAGTTGTATTTGAATTAGGCGTGCCAGTGTTGGGTATTTGCTATGGTTTACAAACCATGTCTGAACAACTTGGCGGTAAAGTAGAGCCAGGTAAAGTACATGAGTTTGGTTATGCAGAAGTAGACATTCTAGTACGTGATAATTTGATTGGTAACTTGCAAGATCGCGAGAACCAACTGCACGTATGGATGAGTCATGGTGATAAAGTCAGTGCGATTCCAGAAGGTTTCCAAGTGACTGCAAGCACACCAAGCTGCCCATTTGCTGCAGTGAGTGATGAGACGCGTCGTTTCTATGGCGTACAGTTCCATCCAGAAGTGACTCACACAGCTAAAGGTGCTGAATTACTTTCGAATTTTGTACATAAGATTTGCGGTTGTCGCGGTCTTTGGACGCCTGAACACATTATCGACCTACGTGTAGAGCAATTGCGTGCACAAATTGGTGATGAAAAAGTGCTGTTAGGTTTGTCTGGTGGTGTTGATTCATCTGTTGTTGCTGCGTTATTGCATAAAGCAATTGGCGACCAGTTAACGTGCGTATTTGTAGACAATGGTTTACTTCGTTTAAACGAAGGTGATCAAGTGATGCAAATGTTTGCAGAAAACATGGGTATTCGTGTGATCCGTGCGGATGCTGAACAGCGTTTCTTGTCTGCATTGGCTGGTGAAGTTGATCCTGAGAAAAAACGTAAAATCATTGGTCGTGAGTTTATTGAAGTATTTGCAGAAGAAGCACGTAAACTTGATGGCGTGAAATTCTTGGCACAGGGTACAATTTATCCAGACGTGATTGAATCTGCTGCAAGCAAACAAGGTAAGGCACACGTGATTAAATCACACCACAATGTGGGTGGCTTACCTGATGATTTAGAATTTGAATTGGTTGAGCCGTTACGTGATTTGTTTAAAGACGAAGTGCGTAAATTGGGTACAACGATTGGCTTACCACATAGTATGATTTACCGTCATCCATTCCCAGGTCCAGGTTTGGGCGTGCGTATCTTGGGTGAAGTGAAAAAAGAATATGCTGATATTCTTCGCCTTGCTGACGATATCTTTATGCAGGAACTGCGTGACAGTGGTTGGTACGACAAAACAGCTCAAGCGTTTGCGGTATTCCAACCTGTAAAATCAGTGGGTGTTGTTGGTGATGGCCGCCGTTATGCATGGGTGATTGCCCTGCGTGCCGTGGAAACCGTTGACTTTATGACAGCACGTTTTGCGCACTTACCATATGATTTGGTTGATAAAATCTCAACCCGTATCATGAATGAAATTAAAGATGTTTCACGTGTTGTGTATGACGTGTCATCTAAACCACCAGCAACGATTGAATGGGAGTAAATTTGGGCTTTCTAAAAGCGATAGCTTTTAGCCAAATTTACGCCTAAGGCTATGCCTGCGGCAGCACGGGGGTTCATGAAGCGAAGCTTCTTGCCTGAATTACGCCATGAACGAGTTTTAAAGTGAAACTTTAAAATGAAGTGCAAGATGCCGTGGCAGAGGGGTTTCAAAATACATGCAGTATTTTTATGGTATTTGAAATCCCTCTAAAATAGATCAAAAAAGCCGACTTGGAAAAGTCGGCTTTTTGCTGTTTTGCGTTAAAGTAAATTTTTAAATATATGATTTTTATTTAATAGGTTAAATTGATTTGCTATGAGGCGTATTATATTGATTTTAGGAAAACGTTAAAGTTCCTATTAAAAATTTAATTAACATACCACCTTAAAAAATTCCCATGTTCATCATATTGTTTTTGGATTAATGAATAAGGACAATGCACTAAAAAATACCAACCTAAATAATCATGCTCTTTATCCAATTTGTCCATTTCTTCTTTACCAATCCAAGCATTTTTGAGTAGCGTAATTTGGCTATCTGGTGATTCTGTTAAGAGTTCCGATTTTTTTGGATGTTCAGTACATGAAACATAAAATAAACATGCTTCTCCACTTTTTAGGAGTCTTTCTAATGCCATAAAAAAAGCAGTGTCTGGATCGTATTCAAATTTTACGTCTGGATAATCTTCACTGTCCATTTCACCATCACAGCTATGCCATAAATATTCTATCCCCATAAATGGGTGCCATTCTTTAAAGTGTTTTAAGATTGCATCTATTTGATTCATTGAGATTTTAACTCTATTTTTTGGCTTTCATTTCAGCAGGTTTTTGCAGCTTGATTATAAAACAGCTTTAATATTTATCCTTTGCTGTAGAGTAATAGTTTTGTCAGATTCAGGCATCTAAACGCGATTTAACATAATAAAAGTAATATGAAATTAAACTTCAAATTAGCCAGTATTTTAAGAAAGATACAAAAGCAGCATTTTAAATAAATCGGCTGTTTTGTAAGCAATTTTTTATTTTCGTTGCGGTAGAAATAGTACTCAAACGCTCTTTTTTATTACTTAATTTTTCTAAAAATCTATCTAAAAAATAAATAATTCATTCAATATCAGAATTTTAAAATTTAAAGATATATCTTTACTTGCCATAAGATTAATTAAGATATATCTTAATATACATAAAGTAAGCAATATGAGAAAAATAAAGATGAAACACATAACAGATCATCATGAACACGAACGTGATATCCAGCATCGAGAACATCACCGTTCAGGCCGTCGTGGTCGTTTATTTGAATCAGGTCGTATGAAACTATTGGTGTTACATTTGATCCAGCAGAGTCCTAAACACGGTTATGAAATCATTAAAGAAATTAGTGATCTTGTAGGTGATGGTTATACCCCAAGTGCAGGAACAATCTATCCAACACTGACTGCATTGGAAGAAATGAATCTTATCAATTTACTCGATGTGGAACGTAAGCAATATCAGGTGACTGAATATGGCGAAGCTTACTTAAAAGAGCAGCAAGACATGCTGGCAGCATTACTACAAAAACTGCGATTGAGACGTGAAATTCATAATAACGATCAGTTAATTGATATTCACCGTGCAATGGAAAACTTAAAAACAGCACTGCGTTTAAAACTGAATATCGCGGATTTACAACAAGAGCAAATCCATCAAATTGCTGAAAAAATTGATCAAGCAGCCATTGCGATTGGACGTTTATAGGTTGGAGGTAAAGGTGCTAGAGCTACAACAGAAAATCAAACAGGCAGGGCTACGAGTCACGCATCCGCGTATGGCGGTATTGTCCATATTGGCGCAACAGACAGATGATCTTACGGTAAAGCAGATTTATCAACGACTTAATGTGCAACAACAGCAGCTAAGTCTGGCTACAGTCTATCGAGTGGTTAGTGATCTCGTGGTCGCAGGTCTAATTGCCAGTTATCAATTTCATCGTGCCGAGACAAAATTTAACCTTCCGAATTTGTCTAAGATCCAACTACTACAAATTCGCTGTGCCGATTTAACCACAGCAAAACAAGCACAATTTTTACAGTCTTTGAAGGTTGTGTTTAATCAATATCAAATTGACTTGATGCAGGTCGAAATTAAAGAAAGTGCTTAAAAAAGCATGTGGAGAATGTTATGAAACAACACCAATATCATGTCACCGTACAGCATTTAAAGGATGCGAAAGGGCAAGTCTCGACCTATACCGAGCGTTTAGAATTTTATACAGGCAACCATGACGATATTTTTGAGATCGTTGAACGTTTGAAGAAAGCAGAATTTTTTGATGATCAAACCACTAAATCTTTTGCAGTTGGTTTAAAGCTGTTTAGTGAAGTGATGTTGGAAAATAAAGATCATCCTTTATTTGAGGAGTTTCTTCCACAATTTGGTCAATTTATGAAAAATCTAAAGCAGCAGGTAAAGAAATAGTGGCGAATATCAACGATATGGAATTGATATCTAGAAAACGGTCTATGAAAAAACTACCTGCAAAATATGCAGCGTGGGTATTACCCTTAATTTTATCCTTTTTTATGAGTGGTACTTTGTCATTCGCCAATATGTGGATGAGCATTGGCTTCATACCAGAGTTTTTAAGTAAATGGTCAGCAACATGGATGTTCTCTTGGTTGATTGCTTATCCATTGGTCATGTTCTTATTACCCATTGTACGTCGTTTAACAGGTTTGATCGTTGATATGAAAACGCATTGATGAATTTCGGGCATTTTCTATTTAGGAGATCTGTAAAAAAGAGGAGAGATTGTCTCATTGATAACACTCTGTGTATTACTAAAAGACTATATTGCTGAATGATTGTATTGATAAGATCAAGCTATCAACTCATTGCAATAGCATAGGTAAAAGAGAGTCATATCATGAGCAATAATAACGATTACGATATTTCTGATTCAAAAGACTGCGAAACATATATCAATCAATTTATTCAAGAATTTACTATTCGCTCAGCAGAAATTGGTAAGGGGACCGTGATTAAACGAGCCTTGCCGAGCCGACAAAAACGCTTGGTCGGAGCGTGGTGTTTTCTAGATCATGCTGGACCTGTCAGTTTCCCCGCGGGTGATGGTCTAGATGTGGGACCCCATCCACACATTGGTTTGCAGACATTTACATGGATGATTGAAGGCACCATGATGCATACTGATAGTTTGGGTTCAAAGCAATTAATTCGCCCAAAGCAGGTTAATTTGATGACAGCAGGTCATGGGATTTCACACACTGAAGTGGCGCCAGATACTGAAACAAAAATGCATGCTGCACAGCTTTGGATCGCTTTGCCAGATGATAAGCGCAATATGGAGCCTAAGTTTGAGCACTATCCAGAATTGCCGATCGTGAATAAAGATCAGGTTGAATTTACGGTATTGGTTGGGGATTTCCTCGATACAACCTCACCTGTGCAAGTGCATACACCTTTGGTGGGGGTGGATTTAACTGCGCAAGCGAACACTAAAACCCGTATTCCGCTTAATCCTAAGTTTGAATATGCTTTCATGGCGTTGGAAGGTACGGCTCGTGTGAATGGGCATGAATTGACGGCCGATAATATGGTGGTGTTAGAAACAGGTCTAACTGAGATTGAAGTCGAGTTAACTCAAGGTCATCGTCTGTTATTGATAGGTGGTGAGCCGTTTGAATCACCGATTTTACTGTGGTGGAATTTTGTCGGTCGTACCATGGAAGATCTAAAGCAGGCGCGTGAAGACTGGATTAATCATGATGCACGTTTTGGAGAGATTCCAGATTACCAAGGCAAACGCTTAGAAGCACCTGTTTTACCTGATCAAATGAGGGCATCGAAATGAGTATTATCGCGAGTGCAGCAGTTCAAACTTTGCCAGAGCCTTGGAAAGGGACGGTGAATAGTGGTACGCATCAATTTCTCACCGATAAGCCAGAGCAATTTGGTGGACACGATACAGGTCCAGCACCTTATGATTTCCTCACTGCAAGTCTGGCATCCTGTACCATGATCACTTTGCGGATGTATGCGCAGCATAAGGAAATAGATTTGGGTGAGTTTTCGGTTGAAGTGGATTTCCATACCAATCGTGAACAGCAGGAACGAATCGAGCGTCGTGTAATATTTAAACAACCTGTTTCACAAGACTTACAAGAAAAACTTCTCAATGTCTGTAGCAAAACACCTGTTACTAAAACTTTGTTACGTAGTTTAGACATTCAGACCATGATTCTTTAAGACTAAAGTGCTATTGTGCTTGGGCAAAACATAATTCTAAGCGTGACTATGAGAGGGATTAAAACCATAGTTACGCAGCAAAAAAGCAGGCACAAAAATGATTACCTTACATTACCTACAATGCTCACGCTCGTTCCGTATCTTGTGGGCATTAGAAGAACTTGGTGTGGATTGCCAAGTTGAGTATTATCAAAGGTCAGCCAATTACGCAGCCCCAGAAAGCCTTAAACAGATTCATCCACTTGGTAAAGCACCCATTTTAGTAGATGGAGAAGATGTAATTGTAGAGTCCGCCGTGATTCTGGATTATCTTCAGCAACAATATGATCTACAACATAAATTTAAACCACAGCACTCCAGCGATCAACGTCAGTATTCGTACTGGATGCATTATGCCGAAGGCTCATTGATGCCTTTGCTCGTTATGACCTTGGTGATGAACAGTGTCAGCAAACATGTGCCTTGGGTGATTCGTCCTATTGCTGAAAAAATTAGTGATGGTGTTAAAGCAGGCTTTGTACGCCCGCGTGTTAAAGAACACATTTTGTATCTTGAGGATTATCTGTCAAAACATGATTATTTTGCAGGTGATTTTTCTTTCGCTGACATTCAAATGGCCTTTCCACTGATTGCGATTCAGAACCGCTTACATGGTAAGTATCCAAATATTCAGGCTTTTGTACAACGTGTTCAGCAGCGTCCAGCTTTTCAACGTGCTGAACAAGGAACTCTACATTCTCAATGCGCATAAATCTTTAAGCATAAAAAAGGGAACTGATTGTTCCCTTTTTTATTGTGACTCTATTTTTAGCGTTTAATTACAATTGAATCAATGCCGCTATGTTGTAAGGTCTGTTGAGCAGCAAGCGCAGACTCTTGACTATCATAAGGTCCAGAGAAAACACGATACCAAGTCTGACCATTTTCAACGCTTTTCACCACATCTGCAGATAAACCATTCAGGATGATTTCTGCACGACGTGCATCAGCACTGTCTGGGTCGGGATAGCTACGTACTTGTAAAATATAGGTCGCATGTGCAGGTGCTGCAGCTTGTTCACTTGGGGTGATGCCACTCGGATCTTCTGTGGTTGTGGTTTCAGGTTTTGGTGACTCGATAATCACAACATTGCCCTGAGGTTTAGACTCTGGCACGGCTTGTTCAGGAATTGGGGTTACCTGCTGTTGCGGAAGTAAGTCATAAAAACGGTAGTCTTTATTAGTATTTTCTTCTTCATAATGCTCAGACGTCACTTGGTTTTTTGCAGGTACCGGTTGCCAAGGTTGCCAAAGCATCAACATTACAGCAGCACACAGGATCGCGAGAACTGCGACAAGCATTCCCAACCACTTTGGAATGAGTGGTTTTTTAGGCTTGTTTGGTCGTTCAGATACACCACGTTGCGTTTTTCCAAACACCAGAAATTCCTCTTGATCCTATTAGGTTATTTGTAACTTGAATCTGCTTAAAAACAAAGCATTATGTTTAAAAATAATGCTTTGTTTACCATATTGTCAAACAATCATGGCTTAAGTTTACATGTATTTAAGCTTTGATTTACTGATTGTCGTTTATCTCAGGCATCGCCTTCGGTCTTGCGACGATGCAAAGAGAGCTTGCTTACATCGCCACCTCAGGCATAGCCTTCGGTCTTGCGACGATGTGCAAAGCGTTGCTTTGCTGTTTACATCGTCTCAGGAGCGGATACACCGAGTAATTCTAAGCCATTACGCAAAACTTGCTGTACGTTGATTGAAAGCAATAAACGTGCTTGTGTAAGTGCGACATCATCACCCAAAACTTTATGCTCATTGTACCAAGCATGGAAGAGGGCAGCTAACTCTTTAAGATAGTTACCAATTTGGTGTGGTTCATAGGCATTTGCTGCACGTACTAAAATATCTGGATAAGCAGCAAGCTTAGACAGGATTTCTGTTTCAGCATCAAGCTCTAAGCGATTAGCTTGTTCACGTGCTGATGCAATATCAAAACTAATCTCTGTAGATGCTGCTTTTTCTAACATACGGCAAATACGCGCATGGGCATATTGAATGTAATACACTGCATTGTCTTTGCTTTGTGAAACAGCAAGGTCTAAGTCAAAGTCGATATGTTGTTCAGACTTACGCATCACATAGTAGAAACGTGCCGCATCATTACCGACTTCTTTACGTAGATCGCGTAAAGTCACGAACTGACCCGAACGAGATGACATTTGCACCATCTCGCCACCACGCCACAAGCTGACAAACTGAACCAAAAGCACAGTTAGTTTCTTCGAGTCGTAACCCATGGCATCAATCGCCGCTTTGACACGTGAGATATAACCGTGGTGGTCAGAACCCCAAATATCAATCAGGTCGGTATAGCCGCGTTGTAGTTTATTCAAGTGATAAGCAATGTCAGAAGCAAAGTAAGTGGTTTGACCATTACGACGTTTCACCACACGGTCTTTTTCATCACCAAATTCAGTTGATTTGAACCAGATGTTGCCCTCTTTTTCATAGAGGTAACCACGTTGGTTTAATGTTTCGAGTGCTTCATCAATTTTGTCAGTCAATGAGTCTTCGCTGAACCATTTGTCAAAGGTCACGCCAAAGTCAGCCAAATCATCTTTAATGTCATCTAAGATGGCATGTAACGCTGCTTGATGGAAAACACGGTAGTCCGCACCCAAGTGTTGTTGCGAGTTTGCGATCAAACCATCGATGTGTTTTTCTTTGTCACCAGAAAGTACAACTTTGTTGCCTTCTGCATCAAGTTCTTCAGCGTATTGAACGTCTTCTGGTACATCTTTATAGATATCAACAACGGCACGAACATGTGCATTGCCATCTTTATCAATAATTTCTTGAGCAATTTCTTTAACGTAGTCGCCTTGGTAGGCATTTTTAGGGAAGACTAGCGTTTGACCAGTTAATTCTAAATAACGTAAATAAGTCGAAGTCGCCAGAATGTCCATTTGACGACCTGCATCATTGACATAGTATTCGCGATCAACTTTGGCACCCGTTGCTTCTAATAGATTCGCAACGGTCATGCCGTAGGCTGCACCACGACCATGTCCGACATGCAGACTAGAGGTTGGGTTGGCAGAGACAAATTCGACTTGGATTTTTTTAGCTGCATTAGCTTGGCTACGACCATAGTCATTTTTTTGTGCTTGGATTTGATCAAGCACTGCATAGCGTTGGTCTGCATTTAAAAAGAAGTTAATAAAACCCGGACCTGCAATTTCTGCTTTGGTAATGTCAGCCACTTCAGGAAGGGCTGCCAAGATTTTTTCAGCAAGATCACGTGGTTTCATGCCAGCGGCTTTGGAACCGATCATGGCGATATTTGAAGCAAAGTCTCCGTGACTTCGGTCTTTGGTACGGGTTAAATGGCTCGTGTTGGTCCAATCTGAAGGAAGTACACCTTGTTGTTGCAGGGTTTGTACCGCATGATCGAGAGCTGCTTGTATTGCCGTATTCATAGTTACCGAAAATAAATGTCGCGGAAAAACGAACAATATAGCAAAATTTATTGGCTTAGGGGGAGTGGGATTGATCTGGAATTAACATATTCCAATAAAACTTTTTGAATCCGATATTTTAATGTGTCTATTTAAGATGCTATACCATTGATAGATATAGCATCTTGGTCTTTTAGTCTTCTAAAACCTGTTCTAATAATTCATCACTAGGCGCAAAATAATAAGCACCATCAATAGCGGTGGTGAAATGCAATAAGCGGTCATGAATGCCATCACCTGTGGTGCCGAACATGCGTTTTAGCATTTCATCAATAATGCTGAGGTTGTTGGTATAAGCGACGAAGAATAAGCCTTGCTCACCTTTACCATCGCCATAAGGCAAGCTATGACGCAAGATTTCCATTTCTTCGCCTTCTTCATCTTCCACTACGGTACGAGCCACATGTGAATTTTGTGGTTTCACATCGTCATCAAGCTCAATCGACTCAAGTTTGGTACGGCCAAACACATGTTCTTGCGCATCGACTTTCAGCATTTGCCATTTTGTCAGATCGTGAATATAACGCTGCGCAAAGATAAAGCTGCCATCGGCAAAGGCACCTGCTGTTTCTGGCAGCAATGCTGCTTCTGCACGGTCATCTGGAAATTGCGGATTCTCTGTTCCATCAATAAAGCCTGTCATATCACGGCCATCAAAGAAGCGGAAGCAAGCACGCTCATCTAGGACTTCGACTTTGTCTTGAATGCCGCTAAAAAAAGCTTGGCTCATGGCAAAACAAATATCTGCACGGGCGCTGGCAAGATGAATAAATACATCAGCTGGCACCACAGGCATATTAAACGCACCCTGTTGCGGATCGAGCTGTTTAAAACCTTCTGGTGTTTGTGAATTGAGTTGTGCCCAAAGTTCGGGACCAAAAGCGATGGCTGTTTTAATCTGGTCATTCGGATGTTGCGTGATCAAGCGGTCACGTGTCGAAAGTAGCGCTTCAATCTGTTGTTTTAATTCGGCAAGGCTTAAATCTTTTAAACGTAAAACAATAAAGCGGGCATGGTCAGAAGGTAATGGAAGAATGACAGATTGCGCAGTCACTAAAATCTCCTTATTTATTTTTAAGGGGCAAAAGGATAATTGTGCCTGATGTTACTTGAGCTGAGTAGTTTATTCGTGAAATTTTATTGCCCAAAATAGCATCACGATATGTTGATAAAACGTTATAATTCATCTTTTATTGTTCAACGCTGTTGTTATGTCTGTGCAGGTTTGGTTTGCTTTTATGTTGGCGTGCTGGGTGATTAGTATTTCCCCAGGCGCTGGTGCGATTGCCTCAATGTCGAGTGGGCTTAACTATGGTTTCAGGCATGGTTACTGGAATGCAATTGGCTTGCAAGTCGCGCTGCTGATACAAATTCTGATTGTGGCAGCAGGTGTTGGCGTACTGTTTGCGACAACACCTTGGGCCTTTCAGGTGGTGAAATGGTTTGGGGTGATCTATTTGCTATACTTGGCGTATGCGCAGTGGAAAGCACCCATTCAGGCGATTGAGATTCAGCACGAACAAAATGATAAATCTGCTTGGGTGCTGGTGTTTAAAGGCTTTGTGGTGAATATGAGTAATCCTAAAGCCATTGTATTTTTACTGGCTGTTCTGCCGCAATTCTTGGATTTGACTCAACCGCAGTGGCCACAATATCTAATTATGGCGACCACCATGGTGACCATCGATCTTATTGTGATGGCTGCATATACTGGACTAGCATCGAAAGTATTAAGGCTGCTTCGTTCCCCAAAACAGCAAAAATATTTAAATCGTGGTTTTGCGGTGATGTTTAGTTGCGCAGCACTGTTATTAAGTGCTATTCAGCAATCCATCTAAACCTTGTTAGGCCGATTGAGATTGGTTTTTGAATTTCTGTGCGATAAAAATGGCTGCAAAACAAAGCGCCATACACAGCACAATGCTTAGACCTGTTGAAATATTTAAGGCGGCACTTGACCATAGACCGACGGTGACACCGAATTGCGCCAAAACAAAGGCCCAAACCACCATTTGTTTGGGAGAGTGCGCCAACAATCGTGCACTTAATGCAGGGATCACCAATAAAGCACCCATGAGTAATGAACCAACAGCACGTAAAGCCAATACTGTAAACAATGCCAATAACAACATGAAGATCAAGCGTTGCCAGTTGGCGCTGACGCCTTCACTCATGGCAATATCAGGATCAATCGCAATTTGTATTTGTGCTGACCATGAACGATAAAGTATGACCAGTGCGCCTGCAATCACCACGGCAAACATTGGTAAATCAGCCCATTCGATACTGAGTAAATCACCGAATAAATAGCTAAGTAGTTCAGGGCGCAAACTTGGTACTTGCTGAATCAACAGCAGACCAGAGCAGAGTAGGGTGGCAGAGCTTAAAGCGAGTAATGCATCATTGGGTAGGCGTGAATCGTGCAAAACCCAAAGAAGAGCAACTAACAACAGCGCAAGGCAAGCAACACCCAGCCAAAAAGGTAAATTCAAAATCCCTGCAACGGCCACGCCGAGTAAGGTGCCATGTGCCATGGTATCTGCAAAAAAAGACATTCTGCGCCAAAGCATCAGGCAGCCCAGTGGGGCGGTTAGGAAAACCAGTAATGACCCCATGATCCAAGCAGGTAGGAGGAGTTGTAACCATTCCATCATGGCTTAGACCTTTGGCTCAGGGTGAATATGTGGGCGTGGATCGTGCGAACATGGTTCGGCATGATCACTATGTCCACAGTGGTTGTGATGATGCTGGTAGAACATGCGTTGAGTACCAAAAATCGCTTGGTACTCAGGATGTTGCTGAATACTTTCGGGTAAGCCGCTACAACAGATATGTTTGTTCAGACAGACCACACGATGTGTCCCTTGCATCACCCATTGTAGGTCATGCGATACCATCAAAACGGCACAGCCGTAGCGTTCAGGTAAGCTCCGTACATATTCATACAGTTCGGCTTCGGACTGGATATCCAGTCCTTGCATGGGTTCATCCAGTACTAAAATATCAGGTTGACGTAATAAAGCACGGGCCAGTAAAACCCGTTGCCGTTCTCCACCTGAAAGTTGCTGTACTTTGGATGCCTGTAATTTTTCGATGCCTGTATCGCGAATAATCTCTTCACGTAAAGTCTTTTCGCAGACTTCTAGATCCAGCAAATCTTGTACGCGCAAAGGTAGGCTTGCAGAAGGATTAAACTTCTGCGGCACATAGGCCATTTTTAATTTTTTTGAAAAAAGAACCTTGCCTTTATTGGGTGGCATGATGCCGAGCAGCACTTTGATCAGTGTTGATTTACCTGCGCCATTGGGACCAATGAGCGTCACAATCTCTTTTGCTTGCAAGGCAAAATCGACATTTCTCAAAATATCTCGTTCGTCACGTCGAACTGAGATTTTCTCCAGCTGAATCAGTGGAGTGCTTATTGGCGTGTGCTGCACTGATGACATTTTCCAGAAATTTCAATAATGCTGTGTTGCGCTAAAAACTGGTCTGAGGACGCAAGTTGATCTAGCTGTTGAATCAAGCCTTGTGCAGATGCTTCTTTGACAGAATGACATTCCGTGCAAATCAGAAAAGCGGCTTGATGTCCTTCACGTGGATGACAACAAGGAATATAGGCATTAATAGAGGTTAATCTGTGAATTAAACCTTTTTCTAATAAAAAGTCTAAAGTGCGGTATACCGTAGGAGGGGCAGCAGGGCGGTCTGCTTGACCCTTAATTTTAGCCAATAAATCATAGGCACCCATCGGTGCCGATGCATTTAAAATGAGTTCAAGTACTTCTTTGCGTAAAGGTGTCAGGCGAGCGCCAGTCGCAGTACATAAAAGTTCTGCTTCAGCTAGTCGCGCTTTAATATCGTGATGACCGTGAACACCATGTAACGCATTGTCATGTTCATGTGAACAAGAACTCATAGATTGACCTCGTTGTTTTTGTAGAACCTATTGATTTTGCATTGGGTCATAGTGGTTATGACGTCTCAATAGACTCGCTATCATAACACGCAATTTAGGATAACTATCTATATAAGTTAAACCTACGACTGATCATCTGATCAATCTAAAAATAGACATAGGCATTTTTTAACTTTTGTTATATTATAACATGCTTCGCTGAATTGAGTAATGTTGTGATGTCTCGCCTGATTGTTTTTGTCTTGTTTTCGATGTTAAGCACATGGGGCTGGACACAAAGCTTGGTGGTTTCAACACACCCAATTTATTTGATTGCCAAAGAAGTAACAGAAGGGGTCGAAGAGCCTGTTTTGCTATTGAAAGATCAAAGTGGCCATGATGTACAACTTACGCCAGCGCATCGTAAAGCAATCCAAGATGCTTCCTTAGTGATTTGGCTAGGTAAGTCACATGAGGCGCCGTTGGAAAAAATGTTGAATCAGAACCGTAAAGCGATTGCTTTATTAGATTCAGGGATTTTAACCACCTTGCCGCAACGTAATCTACGTGGTGTATCCATGGCGAATACAGTGGATAGCCATGTTTGGTTAGATCCAAATAATGCAGTGCGCATTGCGTTTTTTATTGCAACTTTACGCGCACAGCAATATCCAGAAAATAAAGCCAAATATATGGCCAATGCGAAAGAATTCTCACAGCAAATGCTGCAGGCCTCACAACAATATGAAAGCTCAAATAAAGCCAAAAACTATTGGTCTTATCATGATGCCTACCAGTACCTAGAGCGTGCCTTGAACTTGAAATTTGCAGGCGCCTTGACGGATGACCCGCATATTGCACCAACTGCTGCTCAAATTAAGTACTTAAGAGACAATCGTCCGCAAAATAAAATGTGCTTATTGGCCGAAACGACAGCGAGTGCCAGTCAGTACCAAAAAATGAACCCAGTAGTTTTCCAGTCGGTCGATGAAAGCATGCGTGGCGAAGACAATTTTGTAACAGCGTGGCAAAAATTGGCTTCAAAAACCGATAAATGCGTAATAAGTGCACAAAATTGATAAAAAAAATAAAAATCAATTGACTCTATCGTCAGAAAATATGGTAACGAAAAAAGCAGACTTAAGTCGAGAAAAGATTGCATGTTCAGGGGTGTAACTCTATAATGCCTGCGATTCGAAACGATCATGATTAAAACTTGTCAAGCAGTTCTGCTGTAAGTGGGTAAAAAATGAGCCAAACTAGTCGCATGATTGACCGACGATTAGCAAAAGCTTTGGTCTTCTTACAAGCATGTATGATTCCTGTTGCCGCTTTACTGGCATGGGCAATGAAAGATAAAACTGCTGCTTTGAGTGCTGCGCTTGGGGCTTTGGTATGTTGGTTGGCACATTGTTATTTTGCTTGGCAGTCGTTTAGAACGGCAGGCGCAAGAGCATCAAAACAAGTCATGCTGAATATGTACCGAGGAATGCTCGGTAAGTTTGCGATTGTGATCGTGGGTTTTATATTAATTTTGAGCAATGTTAAACCGCTGTCACCGGTTGCATTGTTTTGTGGATTTATTCTCGTACAAGCGATGTCGTGGGTCGCGCCATTTTGGGTGGCACGTCTACAAAAACGAGGGTAAGGCACATTTTGAGATTTTTGGAAGTAGAGGCGGGATCTTTGCCATCCGCTTGATTCGTTTCTACTTCTTTTTAATGATTGACATTGACCAGGTGTGATTTATGGCTGCTGAAGAACATGCCCTGACTTCGACCGAGTATATCAAGCATCACTTGACCAATATGACCTATGGCAAAATGCCTGATGGTACATGGAAATTGGCTGAGACTGCTGAAGAAGCTCATTCGATGGGGTTCACTGCAATTCACTTGGATTCAATGGGTTGGTCTATCGGACTTGGTGTGATTTTCTGTTTGTTGTTTTGGACAGTTGCGAGAGCTGCGAATGCAGGTGTTCCAACTAAATTCCAATCAGCAATTGAAATGATTATCGAGTTTGTGGACTCAAGTGTTCGTGATACTTTCCACGGCAAATCACGTTTAATTGCACCCTTGGCATTAACCATTTTCGTGTGGATTTTCCTCATGAACGCAATGGACTTAATCCCTGTTGACTGGATCCCGTATACAGCTCAATTGATTGGTGCAAACGTATTTGGCATGGACCCTCACCACGTTTACTTCAAGGTTGTTCCATCTACTGACCCGAACATTACCCTTGGTATGTCGTTGTCTGTATTTGTTTTAATCTTGTTCTATAGTATTCGCGAGAAAGGGATCGGCGGTTTCGTCGGTGAATTGGCACTTAACCCATTCAACCCAAGTAACCCAGTTGCAAAAGCGTTATTGATTCCAGTGAACTTAATTTTGGAATTAGTAACTTTCCTTGCTCGTCCAGTTTCGTTGGCTCTACGACTGTTCGGTAACATGTATGCGGGTGAGTTGATCTTCATCTTGATCGCATTATTGCCGTTCTGGATCCAGTGGGCGTTATCTGTGCCTTGGGCTATTTTCCACATTCTTGTAATCACGCTGCAAGCATTTATCTTTATGATGCTGACCATCGTTTACTTGAGCATGGCAAGCGAAAAGCATTAATGGTATTGCCTAACTATCACCTGATCGTTAGGCTTAAATTTTAGTTTAATTTGGTAATAACCTAACCTCTGAGGAATTTTTCATGGAACTCACTTTAGGTCTAGTTGCAATTGCATCTGCTATCTTGATCGCTTTCGGTGCTTTAGGTACTGCGATTGGTTTTGGTCTTTTAGGCGGTCGCTTCTTAGAAGCTGTTGCTCGTCAACCAGAATTGGCTCCACAACTTCAAACTCGTATGTTCTTAATTGCGGGTCTTCTTGATGCTGTGCCTATGATCGGTGTTGGTATTGGCTTGTTCTTCATCTTCGCTAATCCATTTGTAGGTTAATAGCTTAATTCCTAAATCCACATATTGAGGAATAGCGAAATGAATATCAACCTCACATTGATTGGCCAAGCAATTGCATTTGCGATCTTTGTCGCATTCTGCATGAAGTTTGTTTGGCCTCCACTAATCAATGCGATTAGTGAGCGTCAGCGTAAAATCGCTGATGGCTTAAATGCTGCTGAAAAAGCAAAAGCTGACCTTGCTGATGCGCAAGCACAAGTAAAGGCAGAATTAGACGCAGCAAAAGCACAAGCGGCTCAATTGATCGAACAAGCGAACCGTCGTTCAGCACAATTGATCGAAGAAGCGCGTACCCAAGCATCTGCTGAAGGTGAGCGTATTCGTCAACAGGCGAAAGAAACTGTTGATCAAGACATCAATTCTGCTCGCGAAGAATTACGTCAACAAGTTGCTGCTTTGGCAGTTGCTGGTGCAGAAAAAATTCTGAACCAACAAGTTGACGCAGAAGCTCATAATGCCATGCTGAATCAGCTGGCTGCTAAACTTTAAGCGAGGCGAATATGGCTGAACTCTTGACGTTAGCACGCCCGTACGCCAAAGCAGCATTTGCTTATGCATCTGAGCAGAATGCAACTGACGCTTGGTCAAATGCGTTACAACTGCTCAGTGCTGCGGTGCAAGATGAAGCATTTTCCGCTTATTTAAATCGCCCTGAGCTGACTCCTGCGGAACAAGTAGGTCTTTTTGCCAAGGTTTTAGGTGAAGGTCAAACTGCACCAGTGTCTAACTTTTTGACATTGCTTGCAGATAACGATCGTTTAGTTTTATTGCCTGAAATTGCAGCAGAATACGAACTACTTAAATCGCAGAACAACAACACATTGGAAGTAGAGATTGAATCTGCTTTTCCAATGGATGCGACACAAGAGCATATTTTAGCTCATGCGCTTGAAAAACGTTTTAACAGAACAGTTCATGTCACTGTTAACGTTAATCCAGCGTTGATCGCAGGTGTTGTGATTCGTGCAGGCGACCAAGTGATAGATGACTCTGCGCTTAACAAGCTTGAAAAAATGCGGACTCGTCTTCTTGCGTAATAGCAAAAAGACTGAACTTAAAAAAGATTGAGGAATAGCGCAATGCAACAACTGAATCCATCCGAGATCAGTGCGCTCATTAAACAGCGTATCGGCGATCTGGACACCAGCGCGACCGCGAAGAATGAAGGTACCATCGTCATGGTATCTGACGGTATCGTGCGCATTCACGGTCTTGCAGATGCAATGTACGGTGAAATGATCGAATTCGACGGCGGCTTATTTGGTATGGCACTGAACCTAGAACAGGATTCAGTGGGTGCCGTTGTTTTAGGTAACTACCTAAGCCTTCAAGAAGGTCAAAAAGCTCGTTGTACAGGTCGTGTATTAGAAGTTCCGGTTGGTCCTGAACTTCTTGGCCGTGTGGTAGATGCTTTGGGTAACCCAATTGATGGTAAAGGCCCAATTGATGCGAAACTTACTGATGCTGTTGAAAAAGTAGCACCAGGTGTAATTTGGCGTCAGTCTGTCGACGAACCTGTTCAAACTGGTTATAAATCAGTTGATACCATGATCCCTGTAGGTCGTGGTCAGCGTGAGTTGATTATTGGTGACCGTCAAACTGGTAAAACAGCAATGGCGATCGATGCGATCATCGCTCAGAAAAATTCTGGCATTAAATGTGTATACGTTGCGATTGGTCAAAAACAATCAACAATTGCAAACGTTGTACGTAAGCTAGAAGAAACTGGCGCTATGGCGTATACAACTGTTGTCGCAGCTGCGGCCGCTGATCCTGCAGCAATGCAGTATTTAGCTCCGTACTCAGGCTGTACAATGGGCGAATACTTCCGTGATCGTGGTGAAGACGCGTTAATCATTTATGATGATTTGTCTAAGCAAGCTGTTGCTTACCGTCAAATTTCATTACTTTTACGTCGTCCACCAGGTCGTGAAGCGTATCCAGGTGACGTATTCTATCTTCACTCGCGTCTTCTTGAACGTGCTTCGCGCGTTTCAGCTGATTATGTTGAGAAATTCACGAACGGTGCAGTAACTGGTCAAACTGGTTCTTTAACTGCGTTACCGATCATTGAAACTCAAGCTGGTGACGTATCTGCATTCGTACCAACCAACGTAATTTCGATTACTGACGGTCAGATCTTCTTAGAAACATCATTATTCAACGCAGGTATTCGTCCTGCTGTGAACGCGGGTATCTCGGTATCACGTGTTGGTGGTTCTGCTCAGACTAAGATCATCAAAAAATTGTCTGGTGGTATCCGTACCGCTCTAGCGCAATACCGTGAATTGGCTGCGTTTGCTCAGTTCGCTTCTGATCTTGACGAAGCAACGCGTAAGCAACTTGAGCATGGTCAACGTGTAACTGAGTTAATGAAGCAAAAACAATATGCTCCATACTCAATTGCTGACCAAGCTGTTTCTGTATATGCATCTAACGAAGGCTACATGGCTGACGTAGAAGTGAAGAAAATCGTAGACTTTGATGCTGCGTTAATTTCTTACTTCCGTTCTGAACATGCTGCGTTAATGCAACAGATCGATGAAACTGGTGATTACAACAAAGACATCGAAGCAGCATTCAAAGCAGGTATTGAGAGCTTCAAAGCGACTCAAACTTACTAAGTTAATCTTTAGTTAAGTTTGGTTCACGGATCAACCTTCGGAAGCTCGAAAGAGCTTTCGAATACTAGGTTAAGCGTATGGCAAATTTAAAAGAAATTCGCGCCAAAGTAGCTAGTATCAAGAGCACGCAAAAGATTACTCGCGCGATGCAAATGGTAGCTGCTTCGAAAATGCGTCGTGCGCAAGAGCGCATGGCTCAGGGCCGTCCGTATGCCGATAATATGCGCCGTGTAATTGCTCACTTGGTACAAGCAAACCCTGAATATAAACACCGTTATATGGTTGAACGCCCAGTTAAGCGCGTTGGCTATATTGTAGTGTCTTCAGATCGTGGCTTGGCAGGTGGCTTGAACATTAACTTGTTCAAGAAAGTTGTGCAGCATGTCAAAGCACAGCAAGAGCAGTCAATTGAAGTTGAATTTGCTTTGATTGGTCAAAAAGCGGTTTCGTTTTTTAAGAATTACGGCGGTAAAGTGCTTGGTGCAACGACCCAACTTGGCGATGCGCCGAGTTTGGAACAGTTAACTGGCTCAGTACAGGTTATGCTTGATGCATTTGATAAGGGCGAATTAGATCGTATCTACCTCGTATCAAATGGTTTCGTCAATGCAATGACTCAGCAGCCTAAAGTTGAACAACTTGTTCCTTTAGCACCGGCAGAAGAAGGCGATGACCTCAACCGTACTTATGGTTGGGACTATCTCTACGAACCAGAAGCAGAAGAATTGTTAAATGGTTTGTTGGTTCGCTATATCGAGTCTATGGTTTATCAAGGTGTGATTGAAAACGTTGCATGTGAGCAGTCAGCTCGTATGGTCGCGATGAAAGCAGCGACAGACAACGCAGGACAATTGATTAAAGACCTACAACTCATTTACAACAAGCTGCGTCAAGCCGCGATTACTCAGGAAATTTCCGAGATCGTTGGCGGTGCCGCTGCCGTTTAACATTATTAAGTTTGAATTGAGGAGACAGCAATGAGTAGCGGTCGTATCATTCAGATCATCGGCGCGGTTATCGACGTCGAGTTTGAGCGCAATAGCGTTCCTAAGATCTATGACGCTCTCCAAGTTGACGGTACTGAAACTACATTAGAAGTTCAGCAACAGCTTGGCGATGGTGTTGTTCGTACCATCGCAATGGGTTCTACAGAAGGTCTTAAACGTGGCCTAAATGTAACCAGCACAAATGCACCGATTTCTGTTCCAGTAGGTCCAGCGACACTTGGTCGTATTATGGACGTATTGGGTCGCCCAATTGATGAAGCAGGTCCTGTAGCGACTGAAGAGCGTTTGCCGATTCACCGTCAAGCACCTTCTTATGCTGAACAAGCGGCTTCTACAGATCTTTTAGAAACAGGTATTAAAGTCATTGACTTACTTTGCCCGTTTGCGAAAGGTGGTAAAGTTGGTCTGTTCGGTGGTGCCGGTGTTGGTAAAACCGTTAACATGATGGAGTTGATCAACAACATCGCGAAAGCTCACTCAGGTTTATCTGTGTTTGCTGGTGTTGGTGAGCGTACTCGTGAAGGTAACGACTTCTATCACGAAATGAAAGATTCTAACGTTCTTGACAAAGTAGCAATGGTCTACGGTCAGATGAACGAGCCACCAGGTAACCGTTTACGCGTAGCGTTAACTGGTTTGACCATGGCTGAATATTTCCGTGATCAAAAAGACGAAAACGGTAAAGGTCGTGACGTATTATTATTCGTCGACAACATCTACCGTTATACACTTGCGGGTACTGAAGTATCAGCATTGTTAGGTCGTATGCCATCTGCAGTAGGTTACCAACCAACACTTGCAGAGGAAATGGGTGTTCTTCAAGAGCGTATTACGTCGACTAAATCTGGTTCGATCACATCGATCCAAGCAGTATACGTACCTGCCGATGACTTAACCGATCCATCGCCTGCAACAACGTTTGCTCACTTAGATGCTACAGTTGTATTGAGCCGTGACATCGCATCTTCTGGTATTTATCCAGCGATCGATCCACTTGACTCAACTTCACGTCAGTTAGATCCATTGGTTGTTGGTGCTGAGCATTATGAAATTGCACGTTCTGTACAGAACGTATTGCAACGTTATAAAGAGCTTAAAGACATCATCGCAATCTTGGGTATGGACGAGTTAGCTGAAGAAGATAAATTGGTTGTTTACCGCGCGCGTAAAATCCAACGCTTCTTCTCTCAACCGTTCCACGTAGCTGAAGTATTTACTGGTGCACCTGGTAAATTAGTACCACTTAAAGAAACGATTCGTGGCTTTAAAGGTCTATTAGCTGGTGAATACGACCACATCCCAGAACAAGCGTTCTATATGGTTGGTGGTATTGACGAAGTGATTGCTAAAGCCGAGAAACTTTAATTAGCAACTCTAATTTAAGGAGATTCTCATGGCGACTATGCAATGTGACGTTGTAAGTGTTAAAGAGTCGATTTACTCTGGGCAAGTTACGATGTTAATCGCAAAAGGTGCGGGCGGTGAGCTTGGTATTTTACCAGGGCATGCGCCACTCGTAACTTTACTCCAACCGGGCCCGATTCGTGTTCAGTTGGAAAATGGTACAGAAGAAATCGTGTATGTATCAGGCGGTGTGTTAGAAGTTCAACCTCATGTTGTGACCGTGCTTGCAGATACTGCAATCCGTGCTGACAACTTAGATGAAGCTGCAATTATGGAAGCTCGTAAACAAGCTGAAGCATTGTTAGCCAATCAAAAGAGTGATTTGGACTCAGCTGCGGCATTGGCATCTCTTTCAGAGATCTCAGGCCAGCTTGAAACGATTCGTAAAATCAAAAACCGCGCACTTTAATTATTGCCGATTTGAGATTGAAAAAAAGCCACCGTCAGGTGGCTTTTTTTATTTTTTAGGTTTTTATCATTATTTTAATGATCAGGTATGCAAGCCTATTATTATAAAAAATTAAATAAATTATTAATCAATACTTAAAAATGTAATATTTTTATTGCATAACTAACATACTAAAAATTAAAAGAGAATTGTTATGTTGGAAGTCTATATGGTGGTTGGCTTTGTGCTGGCTGCTTATTCAATTATCGCTAATGATGCAATCCAGACTTTAGGGACTTTTATTTCTTCTAATAGTCAACGGCCGTGGTGGACCCTGTGGTTGTTTGCGAGCAGCGTTCTCATCGTAGTGCTGTTCTATGGCTGGTATGCTTCAGGCGTAGGTGATGCTTCATATCAACGCTTGGATAAAATCCCTTTTCCTGAAAGTGGGCTCAATTGGCTCTATATTATTCCGCCATTAGTGATCTTAATTTTAACGCGTTTTTCTATTCCAGTAAGTACCACTTTCTTGGTACTCACTATATTTGCACCTAGTAGTTTGGGCTCAATGTTGACCAAGTCCTTAATGGGGTATGTGGTTGCTTTTATTGTCGGTATTTTGGTGTATCGTTTTGTGATTAAACACATGACGGAGTACTTTGACCGAACTGCAGGGCAGCCTGCACCTCAATATTGGTTGGCATTGCAATGGCTTTCAACTGCATTTCTTTGGAGCCAGTGGCTCATTCAAGATTTAGCCAATATCTTTGTGTACCTACCACGTCAAGTTTCTTTGGAGTGGATGATTTTTGCCACATTTGTATTCGTAGCCTTATTGGGCTTCATCTTTTATCGTAGTGGTGGAGCGATCCAAAAAATTGTGACTTCGAAAACAGGAACAACGGATATTCGAGCTGCGACGATTATCGATTTTATTTACGCCATTATTTTATTAGTTTTCAAAGAGTGGAGTCATGTACCAATGAGTACCACTTGGGTATTCCTTGGATTATTGGCTGGTCGTGAATTTGCAATCTCGATGCATATGTTTAAACCTTCTATCTACGAAACTGCCAAAATTGTACGTTCAGATGCGCTGAAAGCTGCAACGGGTTTAGTCATTAGTATTGTATTAGCGTTAGGATTGCCATGGTTGTACCAGATCACGTCAGTATAAAATTTGAGACTGGAGTGGATCCCTGTGATTCATTCCAGTGTTGAACTATTTTCTGAGTTAAGCTGCTGAGTCTGGCTTATTCCCTAAGACCAGAGTTGCCAGTTTAACCATATCCATTTGAATGGTATTGAATTGTTTTTCTATCTTGGCAAAATCAATTTTTGAAAGATCGGTTTGACCATGTAATAACGGCATATTGAGTAATTGTTGATTTGCACTTAATAAACTTTGGCGAATTTGATCTACTTCGGTACTTTTTAAATTAAGTGCCAGTAAGGCATCATGTAAACCATTCAACTCTTGGCTTAAAGCAGCTGTTGTCTTTTGCAGGCTTTGAACATTTTTATCTTGAATCGCTTGTTCAAGGTTGCTTTGTGATTGCTTAAGCAGAGTGACGTAATCATCCGTCTCGATTTGCAACTTGGCAATATCACGGGCGATGTTCAACATATTGCCACGACTTAAGGGTTGGCTGTCTTGAGTGACTGTTGTTGCGCTTTCTTCATTTTCAGAAGTAGTTGTACTTGTTTGTTCAAATACAGTTGTTTGCTCAGCTTGTTCATTTTCTTGAGGGGCCTGATCACAGCCAGTGAGCATTAATACCGCTGTAAGTGTAGATGCGGAAAGAAGGGCTTTGAGGGATAGATTTTCCATCATGGCTGAACGGCACCAGATTATATGAAGATGGTCACTATAATGAGAAAGTGTGGAGAAAGAAGTGATTTTTGCAATTCAGCAACAGTTTGATCAACGCAGAGGGATGAAGGGCTTTCTAAGTTTGAATATAAAAGAACAGATCAACTGCTCTTTTATATTTATTTCTTCACTTTATTTTGCTAATTCTGCTTCAATTGTGCTGACAATACGCTCGTCATCCGCAGTAATATCTGGTGCAAAACGAGCTACAATTTCACCGTTCTTATTTACTAAGAACTTTTCAAAATTCCATAACACTTCTGGTGGGTTGTTTGGCGTTAAACCATAATCAACCAAGTCTTTCCACCATGGACCTTCACCTTGACGCTCTGGAATTGCTTGAGTCAGGGTTTGATATAAGGGATGTTTATCCTCACCCGCAACCGAGATTTTTGCAAACAGAGGGAAGTGCACATCATAGTTCAGCGAGCAGAACTGCTGAATTTCATCATTTGATCCTGGCTCTTGTTCCAAGAAGTTATTCGCAGGGAAACCAAGAATTTCTAAACCTTGATCTTTTTTAGCTTGATACAGTTTTTCCAGACCTTCGTATTGCGGTGTTAAACCACATTTTGATGCAACGTTGACAATCAAAAGGACTTTGCCTTGATATTGATCTAGATCGACTTCTTGACCTTTAATGTCTTTAACTGGAATGTGATAAACCGATTGGCTCATTGAATACGTCCTAATTTGTTGTTGTGACAATACCCGTTTGTTTTAACTGCTATTGCCGTAGAGTGCAATGCTCTTGATATGAATCCATACAAATAATTAGAAAAACCAAGCCTTTATTTTAGAGGGAGGCATTTTTAAGTTGAATGGGGGTTTGTCCCGTATAGCGCTTAAAGAACTCAATAAAGCTGGAACTGTGGTGATAACCCAAAGCAAAGGCCAACTGTTTAATAGTCATACCTTGGCGAATTTGGTTGATGGCAAAGATAATCTTGGCGCGATTACGCCATTCTGACAGCGACAGTTGTAACTCTTGTTGACTCAGGCGTAAGACATGCCGCTCGCTCACGGTAAAGTTCTGCAAGACCTGCTGTAGACTGCTATTGAATAATTCAGGATCAGACAGCTTCTCTAGGATTGGCGATAAAATGGGATGACTGCTTTGGGGTAAGTAATGTGAATAAGCAGGCGCTTGTTTGAGCTGATCGAACAGCACTTGTAGCAGGTGTTCGAGATATTCAGGGGGAGCAGCTTGTTTTTGTTGCTCTAAGATTTGTAGTACCAATGCCCGAAAGAAAGGCTCGATACTAAAACAGCGACAAGTATTTCCTAAAAAATCGCCAAACTTCGGATGCAGGCGGATGCAAATATAATGAATCTCATGCTCAACAGGGAGCGATTGATGTTCGGTTCGTGAGGGTAACCATAATCCGTAACTCGGTGGTGATAGGTAGTATTTGCCTTCAATATCAAACTCTAAAGTTCCATTCAAACTGAAATTGAAATCACCCCAAAGTGAAGAATGAGGTGTGACAATATCATCTTTTTGATATAGAAATTCGTGTACTTCTATACCGTGCAAAAAGGGAAATTGTTCAGCAACATCATGCTTCATTTGAGGGTCTCATTTTAGTTTTCGTAAGTCACTTTAGGATTGTTTAGACCTTTGGCTAAAGTAAAGATGCTAATCAAGGCCAAAGCAACAAAACTGATTACACCATAAATTAAGATATTTTCATTGAAATGATCAACTACATAACCACCGAGCAATGAACCTGTTGCAATCATGACTTGGAACATGCCCACGAACAGAGGCATCCCTTTTTCCACGGCATGAGGGGCGTGCACAAACATCCAGATATTGGCTGAGGTTGGGAAAGCGCCGAAGGCAAAACCCCATAAGGCGGTCAGGACAATGGCACCAAACTCATGAATGGCAAAAATTGGGAAGCCAAAGAATACGATTGCAAAACAGATCCCGACAAAGGCAAGGGTATAGCGCACATTTAAATTGCCGCTATAGCCTGCAAAGGCATTACCAAAAATACCTGCAATACCATAAAGCAGAAGCAATGAGCTAATGGTGGTTCCGTTAAAACCTGCAATATTTTTAAAGAAGGGTGCCAAGTAACTATAAGCACAGAAGTGAGCAAGACCAATCAGTAACACGATCAACATACCGCTACGTGCTTTGGGGGTACGCAATAATGCAGGTAGGTCGCGTAAATGAATGGCAGACTCAGGTTTCAGTTTGGGTAAGAAAATCACTTGTAGAACCAAAACCAGCAGTCCAATCACCGCAGTAATGCCAAAGGCACTACGCCAACCATAGAATTCGCTCAGCCATGTCCCGATTGGAACACCTAGGACAGTTGCAAAAGTAACACCTGCCATCACAATTGCAGTGGCTTTGGCGATAGGTAAATGGGGTGGTGCAAGCTTACCGCTGAGCGCGATTGCGGTTGCCCAGAAGCCACCAATTGAAATTCCGAGTACCAAGCGGCTGAGCAATAGCACATTGAAGTTATCGGCAAATGCCGTAATGGTATTGGCAATCACCATAATTGCAGTCAGTAAGATCAATACATAACGACGATCAAGCTGTTTGACCCAAATGGGTAATAGCGGTGCAGCAATTGCTGCCATTACACCAGGCAAGGTAATGATTAAACCTGCAGTCCCGACGGAAATATTTAAGTCTGCTGCAACACTATTCAGTACGCCTACAGGCAAGAATTCGCTGGTCACCAATGCAAAAGCACCAATCGCGACAGCTAAAATTGCATACCAACTACCTTGCGTGGTTTCGATGGGTCGTGCATCTGAGGAAGTGGATTGTTCCATATGAATTTCCTTATTTGTCAGTAAGATGACAAAAGGTTTATGAATAAATAAAGTTTTTATAACGATCGATATAAAATAAAATAGTAGATAAATGCAAGGTCGTCAATTAATTTAATAGTGATCGTTATAAAAATATTTGTTAGGCTTATGATAAATATGCATAGCTGATGAAGAGGAAAGTGATGCGCAAATGTAAATGAATCAATAGGGTCGCCTTAACGTATCGTTGTAAAAAGCGACCATTGATTATGGATTAAACACAGGATCTCAGCTCAGCTAGAATACTCATATTGCTGACCTCAGCCTGTATCATTGTTTTTGATAATGGATTTTAGGGTTGTTTAGACCCCGTGCCAACGTAAAAATCAATACCAAAGAACAGAGGACCAATGGCAGCATGGCGAAAAATAAGACCGTACCATTAAAATAATCAACGATAATGCCGCCAAACATACTGCCCAACGCAATCAAAATTAAAAAGGTCAATGTCACCATTGGCATGCCTTTTTCAACGGCTTCAGGCGCATGAGTAAACATCCAGATGTTAACTGCAGTTGGGATAATCCCATAAGCGAAGCCCCATAAAGCAGTCAATATGATTGCAGAGACGACATGTGCACCAGACAGCGGCAGGCACAGAAAGGCAAAGAAGAAGGTGATACCACTGACGGCAAAGGTATAACGGATATTCTTCTGACCGAGATAGCCCGCAAAAATGTTGCCAAAAATCCCAGCAATCCCATAGACCAGCAGTAAACGACTAATCAAGCCGTCAGAGAAGTCCAATTGATGCTTAAAAAAGGCAGAAAAATAACTATAAGCCGCAAAATGTGCAAAGCCCATAAAAATAAAGATGATCAAGCCTTTACGTGCAGCAGGATGTTGCAACAGGATTGGGAGTTCTTTCCAACGTAGCGAAGAAGCGGGTTTGAGTTGAGGCAGATACAGATACTGGAAGATAAATAAGAGTACCCCCATCAATGAAATCGCCGTGAAAGAGGTTTGCCAACCATTATACTGAGCCAACCACGTGCCCATTGGCACCCCCAATACACTGGCCAAGGTCACTCCGAAAGCCACCCAAGCCGTTGCTTTGGCAATGGGTAAATGGGGAGGTGCAAGGCGACCACTTAAAGCAACCGCAGTGGCCCAGAATCCGCCAACAGCAATACCCAGAATGATACGTCCGACTAACAGCAGGATAAAGTTAGGCGCAAATGCGGTGAGGAGATTGGCGACAATCATTAGCAGGGTAAGCATCAGTAACAACGTGCGCCGATCCAGTGTCTTTGCTGAAATTGGAATTAGCACTGCAGCAAACATACCGACGATTGCGGTCAATGAAACGGTTAGACCTGCTGTTCCAACCGAGACTTGAAAGTCCCGTGCGATGTCATTGAGTACACCAATCGCAAGAAACTCACCAGTGACCAAGGCAAAAGCGCTGAAGGTAACAGAGAGCAGTGCGAGCCAGTTCCCTTGTGAAGGGTTTGACTCCAGCGAGCTGATGTCGGTTGCAGATGGATTTTCCATAAAAATTCCCTTTATTGTTAGTCGGATAACAATAAAATTGAAAAATAGTAATTTTTTATAACGATCGATATAAAATAAAATAGTTGATTAATGTTGCTGCGTCAATTAATTTGATAGTGATCGTTATGAAAATATCTGTGACTGTTATGACAAATGCACCTGATCCCCTGCCAACACCATGCGATGACAGCTTGAAAAAAAAGCGCGGTCGTCCAAAGTGCTTTGACGAGCAACAGGCTTTGGAAAAGGCCATGTTGCTATTTTGGGAGCATGGTTATGAAGCCACATCGATCAGTGATTTGACACAAGCGCTAGAGCTGACTGCACCGAGCTTATATAGTAGCTTTGGTGATAAAGCTGGGCTGTTTTATAAATGCATTGATTATTATTTGGCACATGAAGCTTGTCCGATAGTTCCTATTTTTTTAGAAGCCAAAACTGCCAAAGTTGCATTTGAGCTTTATTTATATGACAACGTCAAACGGTTGGCTCAACCGAATAAACCTGCAGGTTGTATGTTGGTTGTTGCGACCATGAGTTGTTCCGACAATGCGCAGGCGGTGCAACACAATATTCTGGAAAAACGTTTGCAGACTAAGCAAAAACTGTTTGAACGTTTAGAGCAGGGCGTTGCCAACGGGGATTTGCCAGCAACAGCGCCTTTACAGGAAATGACAGACTTCTATGCAACGGTTGTGCAGGGGCTGACGATTCAAGCACGAGATGGGGCGACGGTTGAGCAACTGCATAAGGTGGTTGAACACGCGATGCGCGCATGGGAGCTGTTCTAAGCCACGATGTCGTGACTGCGATATAAATGTCTGAAATACGATATTTCAATTATTTTGGACATCTTCCACAATACTCCCATTGCTGAGATATGGTGAGAAAATGATGGGTCAGTTAAGTAAGTACCAAAAATGGGCCTTCGTATTGCCCTTGATTGCAGTTTTGATTTGGTCGCTGAATATTGCAGTGACACGCTATGTGGCGGACTATATTTCGCCTGTGAGTATTAGTTTTTATCGCTGGTTTGTTGCCTTTATTATTTTGACACCGTTTATGTTGCCGAAAGTATGGCGACAACGCGCTGTAATTCGCCCATTGATTCCTAAATTAGCCGTACTCAGTGCTTTTGGTATGGTGTTGTACCAAGGTTTATCTTATACCGCTGCTCACTATACCACTGCGACCAATATGGGCATTGTGAATGCCTTTGTCCCGATCTTTACCATCTTTATCTCTTATTTTATTTTAAAAGATGCACCCAATCGTTTTGCCATTTTTGGCAGTCTCTTGTCTTTTGCGGGTTTGATTTATGTGATGAGTCAAGGTCACCTGTCAAACCTATTTGATCAAGGCGGGCACTGGGGCGATGCGGTCATGGTATTGGCTGTAGGTTTCTATGCATTTTATGGCGTGTTCTTGAAAAAATGGCAGCTACAGCTTCCTTTGTTAAGCAGCTTGTATGTGCAAATTGGTTTTGCGTTGGTATATCACATCCCATTCTTGCTCTGGTTTGGCCTAGATGGGATTAATGCACAGAATGCAGCGAGTGTTCTCTATGCAGGTATGTTCCCTTCATTAATTGCACCGTTATTATGGATGGTCGCTGTACAGGCGATTGGCCCAAATCGTACCAGTATTTTCATGAATTTAATGCCGGTATTCACTGCGATTATTGCCAGTTTCTGGTTGTCAGAGCATTGGACGATTTATCATAGCATTGGTGGTCTGATGATCCTGATGGGGATCATTATGGCGCAGAAGAAAACGGTTAAAGCATCGGCTCCACTGGTTGAGTCTGCATCCTAAATGTGAAAATTGGTGGTGCGTTTGTTTAAAATATAAACAAACGCACCAAAAATATTTTTTGATGACTGTGCTTTCTATATGATTTGCAAATATATTTTTTAGATTTACTAAATTTATGATCAAAAAAAAGCTGAATAAAAATATAAATATAATTTTATTGAAAATACGGAAGTGACAAAATTGGTACGCTTTTCACACTTTTTGTTAGATAAATAATATATTTGTATAAATGGGACGATTCCCCCATAATACCAACCACAGCACGATGATTCATTTTAGAATGAATAAGTTGCTTACCAAATTTGCGAACCCTCTGGATGTGATTATACACATCCTTTTTATGCTCAGTTATCCCTATATAACTGAGCTTTTTTTTGTCCGCTATTCACCTAATTAGGCACGAACAACTTCACCTGTCAGTGCATTCAAAATGCGACTTGGCTCTCGGCTCAAGCCTAAATCACCTTCGAGATAATTTAATGAAGTGCTGAAGTAGTGCTGGGCTTCTTCTAAGCTTTGTGCGGGGGAGAGACCTGCAGGGTTGGCGCTGGTAGAGACAATAAAGCCACCAAATTGCTGGCACAGCTGCATGCATAGAGGATGGGTAGTTACACGAACTGCGACCAAAGGATGCTGCCCTTTGATCCATGTTGGAATACTTTGATCAGCAGGCAGTAGCCAGGTTGTGGCACGTTCTGTCTCAAGGCGATTCGACCAGCTTGCGATCACTTGTGCTCGGATTTCTGCATTTAAAGTTGGTAGCAAATGCTCAACTTGGTCTAAATGCCCTGCCAATAAAATCACGCCTTTTTCAACGGGACGATGTTTGAGTTCTAAAATGTCTTGAAACGCTTGTTCATTGAATGGATCACAACCCAATCCCCAAACTGCTTCTGTGGGATAAGCCAGAACTTGTCCTTGCTTTAAAAGTTGAGCTGCTTCAGAAATCGAGGAAGTAATCATGGGAAGTATGTGAAAACAGGAGAGAGTATGACTAGTTTAATGCATTCGGCGACAACGTAAATAGCGTCCTGCTTGTTGCATGCATAAACCGAGTAATTCTAACTCCATTAATTGTGCTGTCAGTTCTGCAATGGGGACCGGATGGCGTTGAATCAACTGATCCAGATCTTGTCCGACCCAATCTAAAACTTGATAAAGCGCAATCAGATGATTGGGTAACGTTGCTGGGGCTATGGGTGCTACTTCAGTAGGATGTTGCTGGGTTTGCCATTGCGTTGGTAATGCAAGATCTTCGATGATTTGCTCGGGATGATCGACCAACGTCGCACCTTCGCGAATCAGTTGATGACAGCCTTGATGATGCTCACTGTATATATGCCCAGGAATCGCGAACACCATTTTACCTTGTGTTGCCGCCTCATTCGCGGTGATGAGAGAACCACTTTTGAGTGCGGCTTCTACCACTAAGACGCCGAGGCTAAGACCACTGACAATACGATTACGTCTAGGGAAGTGTTGTTGCAAGGGCATGGTGGTCGGTAGAAACTCGGTGACAATCGCACCTGATTGAACAATTTGTTGTGCCAGTTGGGTATGTTGTGATGGATAAACCGTATCTAGACCTGTACCCGTCACTGCAATGGTGCGCTGATGAGCCAGTCCACCTTGATGTGCGGCCTGATCAATTCCATGTGCGAGACCGCTACTGATATAAAAGCCTTTTTCACTTAAATAATAAGCAAAGTCATAAGCGACCTGCCGTCCATGAGGGCTGGGTTTACGACTGCCCACCATGGCAATTTGCGGTTGTAATAATGCTTGCGCCTGACCTTGCCCAAACAAAATGGGCGGACGATCTACATATGGCAATAGTTGAGTTGGGTAGCCAATATCATCAGGCGTTAAAATAAAATCACTATGTTTATAAACAAGATCAAGTAATTGTTGGAATTGTTGTTGTCCTTGAGGGCTTTGAAATTCGTCTACGCGTTTTAAATGATTGGCATGTAAGCCAAGTTGAGACCATTCAGAGAAACGATGTGGCAGCGTCGCTTGCTCACAATTGCCAAAATGTTGCTGAATTTTGGCAAAACTGGAGAGCGAATGTTGAACCAAGTACCACACCAGCACAGTGTGATAGTGGTGCGGTGACAGTTGATTCAACATCTGCTTGAGAACTTAGTCGTCGAGACGAGGTGGTTTGATATCTGAGCCAAGCTTAATTGGTAACTCACTTTCGAGTACATAAGCATAGCTGATACGGTCAAAACTCTTAAAGATCATAACACTACCTAGGTATTGCCCCGGGAGTTTTACTTTCTCTTTAGTTTTTGGATCACGTACTGTTTCACCATCTTGATAGATGCTAAAGACTTGCCCTGTTTCAACACCGTCAGCTGTGCCACGATCTACAGTAACAACACCATTTTTGGCTGCTGTACCGATTGATCCCATCACGCGAATAATTTTACCGCCGTCTTTTACCTGATTGGCATCAATTGGATAGAATAAAGTCGGTAGCATGGCATCTTGTTCAGCCATGATACGATCACCACGACGAACTTCACCGTTATAACTATCTGTCAGTTCAACTGTGGTGATGTCATTTTCGTTACGAATCGCAACGGCTGAAGCGACTTGGGTCAATTCAACACCAATGATTTGTTTTTTGCCATTTTGATCTAATGCGGTGTAGGGTTCACCTTCACGGAATACGCCATAGCGTTGACCGTTTTCAAGTCCTTTACCACGTACATAAACACTTTGACCTTTACCTGCCATTACACGATTATCTGCTGTACCTAAGATATAAGGTGTATTGGCAATCGCATCTGCTGGAATAACGAGGGTACGTTCTAACCATTGCTGGATATGTGCCAAAGGAATTACGGGAACACTATTGTTCAACGCTTCAACACGAACCTGTGGACGTAAGTTTGAAGTATTACCTGTATAGCGACGAATAATACCGTCACAGCCATCACCTTCATCTTTACCGATTAAAGGTTTACCGTTCAAACTACAAAGTAGTAAGCGATCCCCTGGATAAATCCAGTGCGGATTTTTCACATGTTTATTACTTGCCCAAATTTCGGGCCAGCGCCAAGGCTTACTTAAAAACTTACCCGAAATATCCCAAAGCGTATCGCCTTTTTTCACCACATAGACATGCGGCGCACCGACTTTGACTGAAGGTGGACTGACATTTGGGCTGGCTGCGTGGGCAAAATTAATGCTCATGCCTAATCCCGCACAAATTGCAGCGGCAATTAGTTGTTTTTTTAACCCCAAGGCATGAAATGAGTGTATGCCGTTTAAAACCTTTTTCATTATCATAATTCCTAAAAATTATGTGTGTAGTTGCGTTATAATAACGACTTTACACACAATTTTTTTGATCAAGTATTCCCTTTAGTTGGTTTTTTGATCAATGGCATAAGTGAGGACGACTGTATGGCCTTATTACCTATTCTAAGTTTTCCTGATCCCCGCCTTCGTACCATCGCCAAACCAGTCGAAGAAGTCACTGATGATATTCGTCAGCTTGCAGCAGATATGTTTGAAACCATGTACGAGGCACCGGGTATAGGTTTAGCGGCAACTCAGGTTGATCATCATATTCAGCTTATTGTTATGGACATCTCTGAAGAGAAAAACCAACCGATGGTGTTCATTAACCCCAAAGTCATTCCACTGACCGAAGATACTCAGCCTTATGAAGAAGGCTGTCTCTCTGTGCCTCAAATATACGATAAAGTTGAGCGTCCGTCACGTGTAAAAATCGAGGCAATTAACCTTGAAGGTCAAGCATTTGTGTTAGAAGCTGACGAACTTCTCGCTGTTTGTATCCAACATGAAATGGATCACTTAAATGGCAAACTTTTTGTCGATTATTTATCGCCATTAAAGCGTCAGCGTGCACGTGAAAAAGTGGAAAAAGTAGTTCGCCAACGTGAAAAAGAAAAAGTAAGCGTCAAACGTTAAGCGATAAACACTGTTAAAGATGCTTTCTTTGTTTCGTTGTGGTTTGTTACTCGCATTCACCGCGGTCTGTTTACAGATTGCGGTTTTCTTGCAGCCGCTACTTCCGAAGCAATATCAAATCGCGCCTGTATGTGAAACCATTACCAAGGCATTGCTTTTGCCTCAAGCGGAAACAGCGCAAAGTCACTCGGCACATAGTACACATCATCACAGCCATCAGCTTGAGCACGCTCAAGTCTCGATGCCGCAGCATGATCATCATGATCCCAATCATCAATGTCAGTACTGTACGGTCTATGCCAATTTAGTATTGCCACCTGAATTGGGTGTAAAAGAAGTTCTGGTCCGTATCCACATCCGTTTAGTTGCTTATCAACAAGCTTTCAAGCATGTTTACTTTGCACTGCAACGGCTGTTCTTATTGCCACAAGGGCGGGCTCCGCCACTCTCTGCATAACTTAAAAACTTCATTTTCGTTAGGGTTTTCAGAACTCTAGCGCTGTTTTATTTATGTTTTGAAGAGAGACCGATCATGGCTCAACCTAAATTTTTATTACAACCCCTCACGGTTGCGATTCTTGCTGCCTCAAATACCGCAATGGTCTGGGCAAATCCAGTTGTACAAGAAGATCATTCACATACTCATGTTTCACTGGCGCCAATTGTTGTGACTGCACAACAACCGAATGAGAATAATGGTTTGGTGGTGCAAGCTGATCCTAAACAGCCGATTCAACCTGTACCTGCAACAGATGGGGCAGATTATTTACAGAGTATTATGGGTTTTAATGCCATTAAAAATGGTGGTACCAATGGTGATGTCACGTTCCGAGGCATGTTTGGTTCACGCATTAAAATGTTGGTGGATGGCAGTGAAAACCTTGGCGCTTGTCCATCACGAATGGATGCACCTACCTCATATATTCAGCCTGAAAGTTTTGACAAAATTACCGTAATCAAAGGACCGCAAACAGTTCAATATGCCAATACGGGTTCAGCCGCAACAGTAATTTTTGAGCGTGAACCTGAAAAATTAACACAAGAAAAACCGTATCGTGGGCAGGCCAGTGTGGTGATGGGCTCTTATGGGCGTCTTGACCATAATGTTGAAGCTGCTGTTGGTGATGAAACGAAATATGCGCGTTTAAATGCCAATCGTTCGGAAGCGGATAATTATAAAGATGGTGATGATCAATCCGTACATTCGAACTGGAAACGCTGGAATGCTGACCTTGCTCTTGGTTGGAAACCAACAGATGATTCTTGGTTAGAGCTTCGTGCAGGTAAAGGGGATGGTGAAGCTGCCTATGCAGGCCGTGGTATGGATGGTTCTCAATTTAAACGTGAAAGCTTAGGTCTACATGCTGAACAGAAGAATCTGACGGATGTGATTAAGAAAGTCGAAGCACAAGTTGACTACAGCTATAACAATCACATCATGGATAATTTCCGTTTACGTACACCGCCAATGACAACCATGAAGATGCATGGCATGGACATGACTGTACCGAATAAAATGGAAATGGAAGTTGCCCGCCGTACCTTGAACACCCGATTAGCGGTTACGACAGACTGGGACAGGTTCAGTGTGGTGTCTGGGGTCGATACCCAGCATAACAAACATGGTGGCAACATGATCATGTATGCCATGCCAAGCATGAATTCACCATTTAGCAATGATCTGAAATTCCAGTCTTATGGTGCGTTTAGTGAATGGACTTATAACACCGATGCGAATCAAAAATGGGTTGCAGGTGCGCGCGTTGATCAAGTCAAAATTGACAGTCTGGAAAATGGTAAAAGTCGAAGCGATACCAACCCAAGTGGTTTTATCCGTATCGAAAAAACCTTACCTGAACACGGCTTAAAAACCTATGCAGGCTTAGGTTATGTTGAACGTACTCCAGATTTTTGGGAACTTTATAGTACCTCTACCGATCGTGGTGTCGGTTCAACCGATATGATGGGTAAAACAAGCTATCGTATGATTGATAACTTAGACAACCTGAAAAACGAACGTACTGCGCAATTAGATCTAGGTTTTCAAGCGGAACATGGCGCATGGAATACATGGGCTTCTGCTTATGCTGGTTTAATTAAAGACTTTATCTTGTTGCAATACGGTGGATCAAATCAACGCTATCCTTTGGCGCGTAATGTAGATGCGACCATTGCTGGAGCTGAAGCTGGGGTCGGTTATCAATTTACAGATCACTTGCAAGCGGATGTTTCAACCATGTATGCATGGGGTAAAAACACTTCTGATGGTCGTGCTTTACCACAAATTGCACCCTTAGAAGGACGTGTGAACCTACGTTATGTGGAAGAAAAATACAGCTTGGGTCTGTTATGGCGTGCTGTTGCTAAGCAAAACCGCGTGAGTTTGAATGAAGGTAATGTGGTTGGCTACGACATGAATCAAAGCAAAGCATTTAATACTTTAGCTTTAAATGGAACTTATAAGCTCACAGATGCGGTTGATGTTTCTGTAGGCGTAGATAATGTGCTAGATAAAACCTATACCGAACACCTGAATAAAGCAGGCGCATCTATGTTTGGTTATGGGGCAAGTGAGCAGTTCAATAATATTGGACGCAACTATTGGATGCGTATGAGTATGAAGTTCTAAGCAACAAAAAAACAAGGTGGCTCAGCCACCTTGTTTTTCCTAAGTTTAAGCCAAACAGTCTTGTTTTGGCATTAAGCTATCGCAATACAATGGATTTAAAGCACATTGCAAATCATCAATTTGTTCTTGGGTCACATAGCCTTTGGCTTTGAGATATTCTGCAACGCGATCATCACGCAGACTTAAAAATGCTGCATCATAAACGCCTAAATCAACAAATAAAGCAGCGGTTTCTAAGCTATTAAAATGGTCTAAGAATACATCATTTTCATACATTAAGAAAATGTGCGTCAAAGCAGCATTGGCATCGACTTTTAAGCGTTGGGCTAATTGTTCAGGGCGCGTTTTGATAAACAGTAAATCTGAAAGTTCATCGAACTGGGTTTTATCCAGTTGGTTTTCACCGCCTTTGACATGTCCTAACCATGCTTTAAATACCAATACTGCACCACCACGTAACAGCATACTCCAGATTTGATGACGTGTTTCATGATCAAGATGAGATGATTCTGCTTCGAGTGCGTCTAAGAAAGTCTCTTCTTGCTCTGCCAGTTTTTCAAACAAGCCAAGCCCTTGTGGGTGATAGGCAGCAGGTGCAAACACATCAAAATTGAGTTGGTTAAATACATTGAGTGCCAGTGGAACAGCGGCTTGGTAAAGCGTATTCAGTGCGCGTAAATGTGTTTCATCCAGTTTGCTGTGCACAAAGATGGTTTGCCAGTCCAGTTCTGGTAACAGGGCATTCGCACTGTATTGGCGATAAAACTGTTGTGAGCTATGGTCAGTTGAAGGGTGGCTGTTATTCATGATCAATGTCCTTTTTGACAATTTGTAATGAGAAACCCAACAAGCCGAGGTCTAGGTTTCGTTGAACTTGATCAATTTATGCGGTATCGAGAAAACAAGTAGAATACGACTAAAGTTGTAGATGTGATTTTAAGGGTTGAATTTAAAAGCAAAAACAAACACTTGTTAAATTGTAAGTAAGTGTACAAACGTTCACTAATGTAAGTGAACGTTTTTGCCATAGCCAATAATGATTTGAGCACTTTGGTCAATTTATCGTCGACCGAAGTGCATTGTTTTGATCATTTTGGCCTATGTTGCAAAATATTTTGCTAGTTATTGCATGGGCATGATTTTTAAACCAGATAACCACGCGCGTAAGCCTGCAGGTTTGAGCGGCTTTTTCAACAACACAATATTCTGCTGTTTTAAGTAGTGCGGGAGCTCTGGGTCAGAATCTGCGGTAATAAGCGCGACTGGAATATGGGGCAGTCGATGTTGCTCAATGAAGTCTAGACCGCGTTGATCATGGTTCAAATGCTGGTCGATCAGCCAGACCTGAATGTCCTCTTGTTCAATCAGTCGTAGTGCTTGCTCAGGTTCTGTTGCAGTAAAAATCTGATAGCCCCATTTGCTCAGTAAAGTGCGCATGCCTTCTAAAATGGTTTCGTCATTGTCCAGACACAATACTTTATAGGCGGTATGTTGTAGTGCCGTCACATGCGGTGTTGCCATTTGAATTTTTGGTGCTTCGGCAAGCGGTACTTCAATCATGAAGCAAGAGCCTTTGCCCAATTCTGAATAAACATGCACAGGAAAATCGAGCAGGCTGGTCATACGTTGTACAATGGCAAGGCCTAAGCCCAGACCTTGTTCACCCCAAGGCGAAGTATGTCCACAGCGTTCAAACTCTTGGAATAGTTTTAGGCGTTGTTGTTCATGAATACCTGGTCCTGTGTCCCAAACTCCGATACGAATATGGTTTGGACGCTGTGCCGAACGTAATACACCAACGACTACACGACCTTGAGCGGTATAACGCAATGCATTGCTGACAAAGTTTTGAATAATACGTCGCATCCATTGTGGATCGGTATCGACCCAAAATTTGGTGTCGTGAACTGACAGTTGAATATTGCGCTGTGCAGCAATGGATTTGAACTGTAATTCCAGATCATTTAATAGGTCATGCAGTGCATAAGCTTGGCGCTTTGGCTGAATCGTACCCCCTTCTAAACGGGCAATATCCAGTAGCGCAGAGAGCATGCTTTCTGCACCATACAAGGCACGATCCAGTTGTTGCAAGGTCTGTTGGTCTTCCGTTGAATGCACACTCTGCTCTAATGCGGTACTAAATAAACGGGCAGCATGCATCGGCTGTAATAGATCATGACTGGCCGCGGCAAGGAAGCGGCTTTTCGATTGATTGGCTTTATCTGCTTGTTCTAGCGCGAGTTGTTGCTCGGTCAATGCATTGGCAAGCTGCTGAGTTCGATCACTAACACGTTCTTCCAATACTGCTTCATTTTCACGGAAGGCAGTAATATCGGCAAAAGTGGTCACGAAACCACCGCCTTCAATTGGATTACCACGCATCTGAATGACCAACCCATCTTTGCGAATCCGCTCAAACTCATGTGCGCTACCCACTTTCATCCAGTGCAGTCGTTTACGCACATGTTCCTCAACAGGGCCAGGACCACATTCACCGCGTTCAGCGTTATAGCGAATCAGATCTGCGATCGGACAGCCGACGTAGACCAGATCTTTAGGATAATCAAATAGCTTTAAATATTGGTTGTTCCATGCCACCAGACACATATTTTTATCCACCACACTGACGCCTTGGGTCATATGGTCGATCATGGTCATGAGTAGGTTCTGGTTAAAACGCTGCCATTGTGAGGCTTGGTCGAGAATATTGGCAACTTGCCCGAGTGCCAAGCCATTGTTAATCATGGCAGTAGTGAGCAGTGTACGGGCAGAAGCTGCGCCAATAATCCCTGCCAGATACTGCTCAGTGAAACGCCACCACATACCATTGGCAACGTGATTTTCATTTAACACGACATGGTTTTGTTCACAAAACTGTTGGAAGGCTTGAAGGGTAGGTTTATCACCCGTAACCCGTTTGGCCAGAGCCAATAAGTCACCGACTTTCAGGCGTGCGGCATTCAGGTGTAGATCGCTTAGATCTGTATTGGACTGAGCCGATGGTAGAGGTTTACTTTCATAATAGAAAAAGCTTTCTGCTTGAATTTGCTCTGCTACACTTGGACGATATAGACGAGACACCCAGATATACAGCACCACATTGAGCCCCAGTGACCACAACACACCGTGGGTGAGGGGAGCAAAGGATTCGAATCCAAGCAATGCTTCAGGGCGTAAGCCATTGATATCGAAGGGGCCAAACAATAACAGATGTTGTGCAAATTCTTGATAGTGATCTGGTAGGCTGCGCAATACTGTTGGAAACAGCAGTGTATAGCTCCACATGGCAAAGCCCATGAGTAGGCCGACATAGACGCCTTGGCGACTTGCACCACGCCAATATAGCCCACCAATCAAGGCGGGAGAAAATTGTGCCACCGCACTAAAGGCCAATAAACCAAAGACTGAAAGTTGATTGATATCATTAAAGAAATGGAAGAATAAGAAGCCCAGTAACATCACACTGACGATACTAATGCGACGTGTCAATTTGAGTACGCGAGGTAGGTGCTGATCATGGCGAGAAATGATTTTAAAGCGCCATAATGCGGGCATGATCAGGTCATTACTGAGCATGATCGACAGTGCTACTGAAGCTACCAACAGCATGCCTGTAGATGCAGAGAAACCACCCAAAAATGCCAATAAGGCCAACCATTCTTGTTGATAGCTTAAAGGTAAGGCCAATACCGCAATATCAGGTGTACCAAGTGATTCAGGTAAAGAGTGTAGCGCCCAACTGGCAATCGGAATAATCGCAATCACAGTAAGAATCAGATAGGCCGCGAACCAGCGTCGTGCACCACGAATATGCTTTTCATCCCGTAATTCAACCACTGCTACATGAAATTGACGTGGCAAGCAAATCATGGCTAAGCCTGCAAGTAGGGTTTGAATCCAAAAAGTTTCAGGCACTCCCAGTTGTTGCAGGTCATGAAAATGCTGACTGACATCGCTGCTGACCTGTTTGATGTTGTCGGGTGACTGCAATAAGAAAAAAGCAGCAACACAGAGCAAAGCAAACAGTTTAACAAAGGACTCAAACGCCACTGCGAGCATTAAACCACCGTGCTGTTCGGTATGCGCAATATGGCGAGTGCCAAAAATCATTGCCAAAATCGCCAGCACTGCGGTCAGCACTAACACACTATTGGTAGTGGTATGGATATGCGCATTTTGCTCGAGAATGACGGATGCACTGAGGGCAATGGCACGCAATTGCAAAGCCAAATAAGGCACGATTGCAATCACGGCAAGGATGGTTACCAGTGCTGCTAAGCTACCACTTTTGCCATAACGCGCTGCGACAAAATCGGCAATCGAAGAAATCGCATGATGTTGACGTATTCGACCTAAGCGTTTCCAGATGTCATAACCAAACCAGATGAACAGCAAGGGACCGAGATAAATCGGTAGAAAAATAACCCCCTGACGTACCGCAGCACCTGTTGCGCCGTAAAAGGTCCATGATGAGCAATAGACGCCTAAAGTCAAACTAAACAGTAGCATGCGGCCGCGAGTGCTTAAACGGCTGGCATGTTTTTCACCAAAAAAAGCGCAGCCGAATAACAGCACAATATACAGGGCAAGCACACCAAGAATAAGCCAACTGTTCATATTGCTCACGTGATCAAATTCCATTTTTTATCATACCCGAAGTGCGGGTATAGCAAGGAGTAGAGATTGTCATTTAGAGACCAAAGTCTAAGTTACGAGTCAAGCATAATCTTGTTACTTTGGATAATGAAAAATCCCATGTGAAAAAGGGGTCCACGGTTGGACACAAAAATAAGGAGTCAATTATGGATGATTCACAGGTAGATCGAATTCTACGAAATCCAAAGTTTCAAGAGATGGTCAGCAAAAAGCGCACATTAAGTTGGACATTAACAGCAATCATGCTGTTTATCTACGTTGGGTTTATGCTTTTGGTTGGCTATAACAAAGAATTTTTAGCAAGTTCATTTAGCGGTGGTGTGACCACGTGGGGAATTCCCCTTGGTTTAGGCATTATCGTATTGTCATTTATCTTATGCGGTGTGTATTCCTATATTGCCAATACGAAACTTGACCAACTGAATGAAGCAGCCCTCAAGGAAGTTGAGGCCATTGCACATGAAAAAGGGATGCACTGAGATGAAAGGGACATCATTCAAAGCGATACTGTTCACGCTGCTAAGTTTTTGCTGCTCAAGTATTGCATTCGCGGGTCCAGACCTAGGTGCTGCTGAACAGCAGGCGACCAACTGGCACGCAATCATTATGTTTATGATCTTTGTCGGTTTCACATTGTTCATTACCAAATGGGCGGCAAAGCAAACTCAATCTGCACAAGACTTTTATACGGCAGGTGGTGGAATTAGTGGATTCCAAAATGGTTTGGCGATTGCGGGTGACTATATGTCAGCGGCATCATTTTTGGGTATTTCAGCACTAGTTTTTAGTTCAGGTTTTGATGGCTTACTTTACTCACTTGGTTTCATGGTGGGTTGGCCAATTGTACTTTTCCTTGTTGCGGAACGCTTACGTAACTTGGGTAAATATAATCTGTCAGACGTGGTGTCATTCCGTTTGGAAGAAAAGCCAGTCCGTACCTTGGCGGCTTTCAGCTCATTGGTCGTGGTTGCGTTCTACCTGATTGCACAGATGGTAGGTGCAGGTCAGTTGATCAAATTGCTATTTGGTTTGAACTACAACATCGCAGTTGTGATCGTCGGTCTATTGATGATGGCTTATGTGATCTTCGGTGGTATGTTGGCAACGACTTGGGTACAGATCATCAAAGCGGTGATGTTACTCAGTGGTGCGACGTTCATGGCCTTTATGGTAATGAAAGCAGTTGGCTTTAGCTTCACTAATATGTTTAACCAAGCCATTGGTGTGTATAGCCAAGCGCATAGTATGAGCTGGGAGGAAGCATCAAAAATCATGGGGCCAGGCAAACTCGCGGCAAATCCAATTGATGCGTTATCACTTGGTCTTGCGTTGATGTTTGGTACGGCAGGTTTACCTCATATTCTTATGCGTTTCTTTACCGTAAAAGATGCGAAAGAAGCACGTAAATCAGTTGTGGTTGCAACAGGCTTTATTGGTTACTTCTATCTGCTCACCTTCATTATCGGTTTCGGTGCAATCCTATTTGTTGCGAACAACCCACAGTTCCTTGATGTTGCAAAAGCAGCAGTGACAGGAAAATTAGAGTTGGTTGGTGGTAACAACATGGCTGCTGTGCATTTGAGTGATGCAGTTGGTGGTGACTTGTTCATGGGCTTCATTTCAGCGGTCGCATTCGCAACAATTCTTGCGGTGGTAGCTGGTTTGACTTTGTCAGGTGCTTCAGCGATTTCACATGACTTATATGCCAACGTGTTCAAAAAAGGCAAAACTACCCCTGAATCTGAATTGAAGATGTCAAAAATTGCAACTTTAGGTTTAGCAATCTTTGCCATGATCTTGGGTATCCTGTTTGAGAAGCAAAACGTTGCTTTTATGGTGGGTCTAGCATTCTCAGTTGCATGTTGTGCAAACTTCCCAATTCTCGTGTTATCAATGTTCTGGAAAGGTTTGACCACACGTGGTGCAGTGATTGGTGGCGTTGTTGGTTTAGTTGGTGCGGTAAGCCTGATCATTCTATCTAAAGCAGTTTGGGTCGATACTTTGGCAATTTCTGAAACTGCGCCAAACCCATTCAATGGTCCAGCATTATTTGCAATGCCTTTATCATTCCTTTGCTGCTGGTTCTTCTCTGTAACTGATAAATCAGCGCGTGCAGAGAAAGAACGTAAAGCCTTTGATGCTCAGTTTGTTCGTTCAATGACAGGTATTGGTGCTTCTGGTGCATCAGATCACTAATCAAAACCAAGTATAAAGTAAAAGCCCTCATTGATTGAGGGCTTTTTTATGGCTTATTGATGCATACTCGCTAGTTGCTGCCCTTGGTTGCGGTATAAAGACAAGCCAATGCGTTGTACTTGCCGTCCATTTTGTTCAAGGAAGCTGTTTAATTTTGGAATATGTTTAGCGCCTGTATATAAGGCTAAATTACGACCAATCAGATAATATGCAAACCAAGATGCTGATTGTGGAGCTAAACCGAGCTTCCGCATTTTCTTACGGCCAATAAAAAATTGAGTAATCTCTAGATGTTGCTTATAGGCCAGTTTTTGTTGGAAAGAACGTAGATAGCGATATTTTCGCTCAAAGGGTTCTTTGGAAAGACTGGAACCCAATGAAACGCTGCTGGCATCAGATTGAGGATGTGCGAAGTGCATCCAGTAAATCAGTTTCCAACCATCGGCTTCATGATCGACTAACCATTTTTCTTCAACGCCCATTAGCCAGCCTGCGTATTTCCAAAAATGTAGAAAGCTGTCGACTTCTTGTTTACTCGGAAAAATGCCTAAAGCCCGTATCCCAAGCAATACCACACCACTAAAAGCGATATTGGTCATCGCCTGATCATATTGATTGATCGGAATTCCCCAAGTGTCGGCATCCCATTTTTCTGATTTTTGCAGTTGATGACGCACGAGTGAATGAATAAAACGTACAAAAATGGTGGAGGTGAAACCTTTGCTAAAACGTTCAAAACCATTTTGTTCGGTAATATCGACCCACCATTTGGTGGTTTCAGCCAAACGTGTACCTGCCTGTTTTTTTAATGCGCCTGTCAGTACCAAGGGTTGGTTAAAACCAGGGTACATATAGCCAGTCATTAGGGATAAATCTCGGAGGATCAGTCCGTTATTGATTCCCAAACGATAGGTAAATTTCAGTGCAGCATCAATTTTGTTTTGATCATACCAAGCAGGTTTTTGCTCAACTAGCTGGAAGAATTGGGTGAGTTCAGGAATTTCATGTGGCAGTTTATCGAGGCCTTGATATAGGGCAGTTTCAAAGTATTTACGATGTTGCTTCGGATTCTGAAGCACCCATAGCAGCAGCTGATCCATGGGCGCATCACCGCTTTGCAGGGCGGTATTCAGTGCCTGATACTCTGCATAACTTGGCTGAACCTGCTGATGAGTCATATAACTCAGAATTCTGGTTTTGATATTGGACTGACTCATATCTTCAAACGCAGCCAAGCGTTTAGGTTTAATGATGCTTTGCATTGCATAAAGCCTGTGATTGTTATTTAATCAAAGCTTAATATGAATAATTATTCGCATTCAATTCGCATTCCAGTCGAGTCTGTTTATGAGAAAACGACCACAGCAGCAACGTGCCAAAATGATTGTCGAAAGCATTTTGGAAGGGGCGCAGAAATGTATTTCTGAATATGGGGTTTTGCAGGTGACTACGCCTAAAATCTCTGAAAAATCAGGCGTTAGTGTTGGGTCGATCTATCAGTATTTTGAAAATAAAGAACAAATCATCGCAGAACTATTGTTGCGTAAAAGTGAAAGCTTGGGGCAAGCCGTAAAGCAACTGGTGATGCTACAACAACAAACCTCTATTCAAGACATCATCACATTAAGTATTGCTTTTGGCTTTGAATCTTTGAAATCCGATCAAGGTTTTTTTATCGAAATCTTAAAAAACTGGCATGCCTATAGTGATTCGGAAGCGGCACAAGTTTTAGAGCAGCATTTTTTAGAAATCGGCATGTATTTATTTGGTCGTTACTATCCGCATTGGGATTTTGAGACCTTAAAACATAAGTCTTTTGTGATTATTAACAGTACCTTATTTACCATGATGCGTTATGCCAGTAAAAATACTTTTCTCATTGAAGAACAACGACTGCAACAAGAACTGTCTAAAATGATTGTTTCTTTTTTAGATGCAGTATGATGCTATCGATAACAAAACCAGAACAAGACTTAGGAATAACAACATGCAAACCTTAAAACAATTTTGGCAGGGCTTTCGTTTACTTCCATCTGCATGGTTATTGCTGGTTCAATTGGCCTTGTTAATTTTGGCGATGCTCACTTATGGCGATAGCGAATTTCGTGCCTTAACTTGGTCATTGGGCGTATTGGCCTTACTGATCATCGCTAAAGTGATTCGGCAAACCCCTGTATTTACCTTTTGGGGACTGGTTTTTGTCAGTGGTGCTTTTTTATTTTCGATCCTGATTTTTATTGGCTATAGCAATTTGATGATTCAGATCATCGCACATAGTTTTGAAGCGTTGGCTTATTTCTATGCAGCATATGGTTTGTTGCGCTATATGTTTGCGGATCGTTATCTCACCAAAGATGAATTGTTTGCGGCAGGGGCGGTATTTACCCTCATCGCTTGGGCATTTGCCTTTCTATATAGTATCTGTCAGTTGTTGCTACCGAACAGTTTTCAAAATTCAAATCAACCGCAGGCATTACAACATTGGTTGGATCTTTTATTTCTCAGTTTCAGCCTACAGTCGGCAACAGGTTTATCTGATTTGATCCCGATTAGCCCAGCTGCAAGAGTACTGGCAATGTTGCAAATGTTTGGTGGGGTGATGTATCTGGCTGTAGTGGTATCTCGCTTGATTGCATTGCAATATATTAGTCATCAGCCTAAAAATAATTAATTTGATGCATATGTTGAGATTGTCGGTACAGCGGTCTCTTGTTGCAGCCATTCGATGAATTTCAGCATGATAGGATTGTCTGGCTGTTCGGCATATACAAAATAATAGCAACGTGAACCAGTCAATTTATGTGATGACACGATGATGAGTTCGCCTTGGTTCAATTCTTTTTCAATCAGCATTTGCGGAATTAATGCCACACCTAGATGATGTGTGGCAGCAACAGCCAACATGGAAAAAAGCTCATGACGCTGGCCTTCCATGGCATATGGCGCATTGTAATTTAGACTCTCAAACCATTCCTTCCAAATTGCTGGGCGAGTGGTTTGCTGTAATAGTGGGAGCTTCGAGAGTTGTTCAGCACTTAGATCAAGGGTGGCAGGTGGGTCGTATTCAATCGATGCTGGATAAAATTTCTTGATCAAGGCGGGAGAACAAACGGCAACAACCTCCTCAGGCATTAAAAAATGTGCTGTGGTGCCAGGCCAGTTTTCTACTTGAGCAGGTGTACCTGCATAAATTGCGGCATCAAAAATTTGTTCACTAAATAAAAATGGTTTGGTACTGGTCTCGAGGTGAATGGTAATTTCAGGATAAATCTCATTGAAACGATAAAGACGTGGCAATAACCAACGTGTTGCAAAGGTTGGAACCACGCCCAGTTTGAGTGTACCGCCCAGTCCTTGATGCGACATTAGATCAAGGGTGCTGTGCTCCAGCCCCAACAGATGTGTCTTGATATTCTTGAGGTATTGCTCGCCTGCACTGGTGAGCTCTACGCCATGCCTTACTCTGTGAAACAATTGCAGATTGAGAAATTCTTCTAGTTGTTGAATCTGCCTAGAAATCGCACTTTGTGTCATGCTGAGTTCCTGTGCTGCATGGGTATAGGTTTTATGTTTGGCAGCCGCTTCAAAGCAAATCAGTGACTGTAATGAGGGAATCATACGTCGCATAACAGCATCCTTGAATTAATTGCGAAAAAGAGTGATGACCTGAAGATCGTTCAAATTTTTACCTTATCCTGAACCCTCTTTTTAGCAGAACAGCAGCAGTGATTTCAATTGAGCTATGCGTTTTCTGCATAGCTGTATGAAAAAACATCGTTTGCTTCACTGTGCAATCTGGCCTAGCATCAACAGCAGAACTTATATCAAGATCGATTAAAAGGAAGATAAAAAGTCATGGCAAATCAAGGAAAGCGTGTCTCTTTTAACTGGCAAGATCCATTTTTACTTGAACAGCAACTCAGCTCAGAAGAGCGCATGATTCGTGACAGTGCTCAGGCCTACTGTCAAGATAAGCTCATGCCACGTGTATTGGAACAATTTCGCCATGAAAAAACTGATCCAGCTATTTTTCGGGAAATGGGTGAGCTAGGACTGTTGGGTCCAACCATTTCAGAGCAATATGGTGGTGCAGGACTGAATTATGTCAGTTATGGTTTGATTGCCCGCGAAATTGAACGAGTCGATTCAGGCTATCGTTCGATGGCCAGCGTACAAAGCTCATTGGTAATGGTACCGATTGATGAATTTGGTACCGAAGCACAAAAACAGAAATACCTCCCTAAACTGGCAACAGGTGAATACATCGGTTGTTTCGGTTTAACTGAGCCTGATCATGGTTCAGACCCTGGTAGTATGTTGTGCCGCGCTAAAAAAGTTGCAGGCGGTTATCGCCTTAGTGGCAGCAAAATGTGGATTACCAATAGTCCAATCGCAGATGTATTTGTAGTCTGGGCCAAAGAAGTTTCTGAGACAGGCAATGTCGGGGAAATTCGCGGTTTTATTCTGGAAAAAGGTTGGGAAGGGCTGTCTGCACCTGCAATACACGGCAAAGTCGGACTTCGTGCATCGATTACGGGTGAAATCGTCATGGATCAGGTCTTTGTTCCCGAAGAAAACGCGTTCCCAGAGGTGCGTGGTTTGAAAGGACCGTTTACCTGTTTGAACAGTGCCCGTTACGGTATTGCATGGGGGGCGATGGGAGCTGCTGAATTCTGTTGGCATACTGCACATCAATACACCATGGATCGTAAACAGTTTGGTCGACCTCTGGCTGCCAATCAGTTGATTCAGAAAAAACTGGCAGACATGCAAACCGAAATTGCCTTGGGTCTGCAAATCGCATTACGTTTTGGTCAAATGAAAGATGCAGGCATTGCTTCAGTAGAAGGGACTTCGCTGATCAAACGTAATAACTGTGGTAAAGCGCTGGAAATTGCCAGATTGGCACGAGACATGATGGGCGGTAATGGCATCAGTGATGAGTTTGGTGTAGCACGGCATCTAGTCAATCTAGAAGTGGTGAACACCTATGAAGGTACCCATGATGTTCATGCATTAATTTTAGGCCGAGCGCAAACAGGCATCGCTGCATTTTCTAACTAAAGTTTCATTATCCAGTTGAACGTAAAGATACGCTTTCGGGCGTATCTTAGGGCAAATTCATGCCTAAAAAATATTGACCTATACCAATTACAATCGTCAAGGATTCATCAAGCGTATTTTAGGTGGAAAAAGACACTTTGCTAAAAACAATAAATTGCACGGTAGCAAAGTATTCATCACTTGAATGATTGATGAAAGACCAGACCCATTTGAGAAAATGAGGTGTCAAATGAACAATGATGTTCAAGCGGTAGCAAGTCCTAATATGAGCAAATGGCCATCCAATTTGGGAACCTATGAGCGGATTACTCCACACACATGGAAATTTGCCTTGTTGTTTGCCTACTTCGCCATGGTGGTGGATGGTGTCGATATTATGTTGCTGTCCTATAGTCTGACCAGCTTAAAAACGGAATTTGGATTATCTACCTTTCAGGCGGGTGCACTTGGTAGTGCATCTTTAGCTGGGATGGGGATTGGCGGTATTTTGGGTGGTTGGGCCTGTGACAAATTTGGGCGGGTCAGAACCATTGCCCACTCCGTGACTTTCTTTTCAGTTGCGACCTGTTTGTTGGGCTTTACCCAAAGCTTTGAACAATTTATGTCACTACGTTTTATCGGAGCATTAGGGATTGGTGCCCTGTATATGGCTTGCAATACCTTAATGGCTGAATATGTTCCAACTTCTTATCGCACCACGGTACTGGGCACTTTACAAACGGGTCAAACCGTTGGCTATATTGTCGCAACCCTACTTGCAGGTGCCATTATTCCAGAGCATGGCTGGCGTATTCTATTCTTCATTACAGTGATTCCTGCGGCAATTAATATCATTTTGCAGCGCTTTGTGCCTGAACCTAAATCGTGGCAGCTCTCAAAAATTAAAAGCTTGTCTCCTCAAATACAGGACGTTGTTACGCCTCAAGAACAACCGAAAAGCCAAAGTATTTATACACAAATTTTTGCCAATCTAAAGCATCGGAAAATGTTCTTGTTGTGGATGAGTACAGCATTCTTTTTACAGTTCGGTTATTACGGCATTAACAACTGGATGCCAAGTTATCTGGAAACCGAAGTCAATATGAACTTTAAGTCGCTTACCAGTTATATGGTTGGTTCTTATACTGCAATGATTTTAGGCAAGATTCTGGCTGGTTATTTGGCGGATAAATTCAATCGCCGTGCCATTTTTGTGTTTGGAACGTTGGCCAGTGCAATCTTTCTACCAATCATAATTTTCTTTAATACGCCTGACAATATTCTGTATTTATTAATTACCTTTGGCTTTCTTTATGGGATTCCATACGGTGTCAATGCAACCTATATGGCGGAATCTTTTTCAACTGATGTGCGTGGCACTGCGATTGGTGGGGCTTATAACATCGGTCGTGTGGGTGCAGCAATCGCACCAGCAACCATCGGTTTTTTAGCTTCTGGCGGAACCTTTACCATGGCATTTATTATCATGGGAGCAGCCTATTTTATTGCAGGGGTGTTACCAGGGTTATTTATTCGTGATCGTCAATACGATCCACAAAAAGCATAATCAGGAGGGATCATTATGGGTGCATTGACAGGTTTGCGTGTACTAGATCTAAGTCGGGTTTTGGCAGGGCCTTGGTGCAGTCAGATTCTGGCTGATTTAGGGGCTGAAGTCATTAAGATTGAACGTCCTAAAACGGGTGATGATACTCGTATGTGGGGACCACCATGGATGAAAGACGATACGGGACAAAGCACAAGAGAGGCGGGATATTATCAATCTGCGAATCGGAATAAATATTCGGTTGCGATTGATATAGCGTCAAATGAAGGCCAAGCTTTACTCAGAGAAATGGTCAAAGACAGTGATGTCCTGATTGAAAATTATAAAGTTGGTTCATTGCGTAAATATGGGCTGGACTATGCCAGTTTAAGCGAAATCAATCCGGGTCTGGTGTATTGCTCAATTACGGGTTTTGGGCAAACGGGACCACGTGCATCTGAACCTGGTTATGATTTTGTCATTCAGGGCATGGCGGGATTGATGAGTATTACGGGTGAACGTGATGATTTAGCAGGTGGTGGCCCACAAAAAGTTGGGGTTGCCGTTACCGATTTGCAAACAGGTTTGTATGCCACGATTGCGATTCAGGCTGCACTTTGGTCACGTCAAACCACGGGGAAAGGACAGCATATTGATTTATCTTTGCTCGATGTACAGGTCGCAGGTTTAGCCAATCATGGGATGAACTACTTGATTACAGGTCAGGCACCGAAGCGCTGGGGCAATGCACATGCCAATATTGTGCCTTATCAAACGTTTAAGGCAAAAGATAAGGACTTTATTATTGCTTGTGGTAATGATGCCCAGTTTAAAGCCCTGTGTCAGGCTATCGGTCAAGCTGAATGGGCTGAGCATCCCAAGTTTAGATTCAATCAGGATCGACTTGCACATCGTGGAGAGTTGACCACTTTAATGGATCAGCATTTTCTTAGCCAAGCTGCACAATATTGGGTAGAACGGATTCATGCAGTCAAAGTGCCTGTCGGGATGATCAATAATGTGGATGAGGCATTACAAGAACCCCAAGTACAAGTACGGAAAATGGTGGTCGAGATCCCACATCCCCAATATCGTCATTTTAAAATGATTGCGTCACCGTTGAAGTTGTCTGCAACACCTGTGGAATACCGTCTTGCACCACCACGTTTGGGAGAGCATACCCATCAAATTTTGGCAAAATATTGCTCAGCAGAAAACTTAGTACATTTAACTGAACTCGGTGTCATCGGGCATTTGTAAAAATGCCTGAAATTTATTTTAACGTTTAGATTGCTTTAAATCTGTATTTGACAAAAGAGTGCAGTGGTTAAACATTATCTTTGTTACAGCATTACAACTGCTTTATTTTTCACATTTTTTATAATTAGTATCGAGTTTTACATGCTTTAAGCTCGCTTTTATTCACATTGTGAATGTCTTCTTTGGCCATTATGGCCTGTCCATTATCATTAGAATAACGTGGGGGAATTATGCCTTCCAAGCCATCTTCGCATTTTGCGAATGTCAATCCAAACGTGTTTTTAAGCACGGTAATTATTATTGCGATTTTTCTGGCAATCGTCATTATCGCACCGAGTTCATTTGAATTTTTGACTCAACAATTAAAGCAGTGGATCACAGACTCATTTAGCTGGTTCTATGTATTGTCTGTTGCGGTCTTCCTGATTTTATTGATTTATATTGCCTGCTCTGCCAGTGGAAAAATCAAATTAGGACCTGATCATAGTCAGCCTGAATATAGCAATGGCTCATGGTTTGCCATGCTATTTACTGCAGGAATGGGGATCGGGTTAATGTTCTTTGGTGTGGCGGAGCCAGTGATGCACTATGTCACCCCACCAAGTGGTGACCCTGAGAGTGTAGCCTCTGCACAGCAAGCTTTACGCATTACCTTTTTCCATTGGGGTCTACATGCGTGGGCAATTTACGCCGTGGTTGGATTGGCTTTAGCCTATTTTGCTTATCGTCATAATCTGCCTTTAAAAACGCGTTCAGCTTTATATCCGATTATAGGAAAGAAGATTTATGGTCCTTGGGGCGATGGTATTGATACCTTTGCCACCATTGGTACGGTCTTTGGGGTAGCAACCTCTCTGGGTTTTGGTGTTACTCAGATTAATTCTGGCTTACATTATTTATTTGGGGTGGAGCAAAGTAGTCAAGTCCAAGTGGGTTTGATTGTCTTTGTAAGTATTCTCGCTTCAATGTCAGTATTTCTCGGTTTGGATAAAGGCGTAAAACGTCTTTCTGAGCTGAATCTGGTCTTGGCTTTGGTACTTTTAGCCTTTGTATTTATTGCTGGCCCAAGTATCTATCTACTACAAACGACCATTCAGAACATGGGTTCGTATATGTCGAACCTATTTGGTATGACCTTTAACCTCTATGCTTATCAACCGAATGGCTGGATTGGTGGCTGGACCATTATGTATTGGGCATGGTGGATTTCATGGTCGCCATTTGTTGGGATGTTTATTGCACGTGTATCGCGTGGACGAACCATCCGTGAATTTATTGTCGGTGTATTACTCATCCCGACTGGTTTTACCATTATCTGGATGGGCTTTTTAGGGAATGCTGCACTGTTCAATATTATGCAAGAGCATAATGTGAGTTTGATTCATGCCGTACAAAGTGATTCATCTGTTGCGTTATTTGAATTTTTGAATCATTTGCCTTTTTCAGGGGTGATGAGCTTACTCGCGACAGTATTGGTGATGTTATTCTTCGTCACATCTGCCGACTCTGGGGCATTGGTAACGGACTACCTGACTGCGAAATCTGAAAATTCACCGACATGGCAGAGACTATTTTGGACGGTATTAATGGCAGCATTGGCCATTATTCTATTGTTGGTCGGTGGTCTATCTGCATTGCAATCCTCTATCATTATGAGCGCATTGCCTTTTACTTTTATTATGTTGCTAATGAGTTGGGGCTTATTGAAAGCCTTGAAACTTGATGTGACCAAGATGAAAGCGATTCAGGAAGCACGAATTACACCGCGAGCGATTAATAACCCAAGAAGTTGGCAGCAACGTTTGGGGCTGATCATGCATTATCCGCATACAGAGGAAGAAGTTCAGCAATACATCGATACGCAAGTTCGTAAGGCTTTTGAAAGTATTCAACGTGAATTTAAACGCCGCCATTTAGAAGTGGATATTCGTGAGATAGAAAATGGCTTGCAACTGCATGTCGATCATCATCATGAAATTAACTTTACGTATAAAGTGGTTTCGCATGCCACTGTCCCACCTAGCTTTATGTTAGGGCGTGCAGATGAAGATGAGGCCAATTACTTTCAGGCAGAAGTGTTCTTAAGAGAAGGTGGTCAAAATTATGATGTGATGGATTGGACCCAGGAAGATTTAATCCAAGATATTATTGATCAATATGAACGCCATCTTTATTTCTTGAATATTGTGAGAGGCACAAGTTCTTAATCAAAAATTCTGACTGCGATATTGAAAACAACGGTTTTGAGCTTATCAAAGCCGTTGTTTTTATTTGGATGATTGTATTTTAAGCATGAAGAGGATGCTGGAAAGACTTTTTAGTGAAGTGAGGTGGCTAAAATAAAAGCTAAATATAAAGATTAAGTTGTTTTTCCGCTGATAATTAAAACAAATTTGATAGAAAAGGCTTAAATTACAGTGCCTTACTTTATTTAAATTCACTTTTAAGAAAATTAATAAATTTTAAATTATATAAATCAGTGAATTAGATAAGTTAAAGTTTAAAAATAAAACAACCGAATAATTTAATTTTTAAAAGTGCTTGCGCCTGCCCTGAAATGCTGTAGAATGCACATCCATCGGCGGTGATGCAGATAAAAACTTGTTGAGAAACAAGGATTTGGCTAGAGAGGTTAGATTCTTGGTTTGATTAATAAGTTTGCTAAATATCTAAATTACCTGTTGACTTTGAAGAAATTTAGAGTAATATAGCCGACCTAGCTTGATGATGACGAATCATCGAGAAGATCATTAAGAGAATAGAAGAACAACTTGTGTGGATTTTTACTGATTGATCGATCGAAAATATTTCATTGATTGAATGGTAGAAATTTCTCGAAGTTTATTTGAGCGAATTTTTAGTCAGAAAATTGATGAGCCAAGATTTGTAGCCATAAGCTACTAATGATTTTAAACTGAAGAGTTTGATCATGGCTCAGATTGAACGCTGGCGGCAGGCTTAACACATGCAAGTCGAGCGGGGAAGGGTAGCTTGCTACCTAACCTAGCGGCGGACGGGTGAGTAATGCTTAGGAATCTGCCATTTAGTGGGGGACAACATTCCGAAAGGAATGCTAATACCGCATACGTCCTACGGGAGAAAGCAGGGGATCTTCGGACCTTGCGCTAAATGATGAGCCTAAGTCGGATTAGCTAGTTGGTGGGGTAAAGGCCTACCAAGGCGACGATCTGTAGCGGGTCTGAGAGGATGATCCGCCACACTGGGACTGAGACACGGCCCAGACTCCTACGGGAGGCAGCAGTGGGGAATATTGGACAATGGGCGGAAGCCTGATCCAGCCATGCCGCGTGTGTGAAGAAGGCCTTTTGGTTGTAAAGCACTTTAAGCGAGGAGGAGGCTCTTCTAGTTAATACCTAGGATGAGTGGACGTTACTCGCAGAATAAGCACCGGCTAACTCTGTGCCAGCAGCCGCGGTAATACAGAGGGTGCGAGCGTTAATCGGATTTACTGGGCGTAAAGCGTGCGTAGGCGGCTTTTTAAGTCGGATGTGAAATCCCCGAGCTTAACTTGGGAATTGCATTCGATACTGGGAAGCTAGAGTATGGGAGAGGATGGTAGAATTCCAGGTGTAGCGGTGAAATGCGTAGAGATCTGGAGGAATACCGATGGCGAAGGCAGCCATCTGGCCTAATACTGACGCTGAGGTACGAAAGCATGGGGAGCAAACAGGATTAGATACCCTGGTAGTCCATGCCGTAAACGATGTCTACTAGCCGTTGGGGCCTTTGAGGCTTTAGTGGCGCAGCTAACGCGATAAGTAGACCGCCTGGGGAGTACGGTCGCAAGACTAAAACTCAAATGAATTGACGGGGGCCCGCACAAGCGGTGGAGCATGTGGTTTAATTCGATGCAACGCGAAGAACCTTACCTGGTCTTGACATAGTAAGAACTTTCCAGAGATGGATTGGTGCCTTCGGGAACTTACATACAGGTGCTGCATGGCTGTCGTCAGCTCGTGTCGTGAGATGTTGGGTTAAGTCCCGCAACGAGCGCAACCCTTTTCCTTATTTGCCAGCGGGTTAAGCCGGGAACTTTAAGGATACTGCCAGTGACAAACTGGAGGAAGGCGGGGACGACGTCAAGTCATCATGGCCCTTACGACCAGGGCTACACACGTGCTACAATGGTCGGTACAAAGGGTTGCTACCTAGCGATAGGATGCTAATCTCAAAAAGCCGATCGTAGTCCGGATTGGAGTCTGCAACTCGACTCCATGAAGTCGGAATCGCTAGTAATCGCGGATCAGAATGCCGCGGTGAATACGTTCCCGGGCCTTGTACACACCGCCCGTCACACCATGGGAGTTTGTTGCACCAGAAGTAGGTAGTCTAACCGCAAGGAGGACGCTTACCACGGTGTGGCCGATGACTGGGGTGAAGTCGTAACAAGGTAGCCGTAGGGGAACCTGCGGCTGGATCACCTCCTTAACGAAAGATTGACGATCGGTAAGAATCCACAACAAGTTGTTCTTCGAAGATGTATCTGAGGGTCTGTAGCTCAGTTGGTTAGAGCACACGCTTGATAAGCGTGGGGTCACAAGTTCAAGTCTTGTCAGACCCACCAAATCTGATTGCAGTAGCTTAGATTGAAAGATATGTCGTTCATTAAATGATAAGCTGGGGACTTAGCTTAGTTGGTAGAGCGCCTGCTTTGCACGCAGGAGGTCAGGAGTTCGACTCTCCTAGTCTCCACCATACATTACGAAGTAATGTAGAAAACGAAAGTTAAATTCCAAGATAGCTTATAGAAATTAATAAATAAGAAGATCGAAAGATCTTAGTTTATTAACTTCTGTGATTTATCACAGTTTACTACTCACCGACGAGGTGGTAGTTAATCATTAACAGATTAGAAAATTGAGTCTGAAATAAATTGTTCACTCAATTCATTCGAAAGAATGAAATTGAGAACTAGCAAAAACACTGAATCAAGCGTTTTGGTATATGAATTTAGATTGAAGCTGTATGGTGATTAAGTTCACAGACAACAAACCAGTAGCAATTAAGTTTGCAACGATAACACTCACTTGTATGTGTTAACGACTGTTTGGGGTTGTATAGTCAAGTAATTAAGTGCATGTGGTGGATGCCTTGGCAGTCAGAGGCGATGAAAGACGTGATAGCCTGCGAAAAGCTCCGGGGAGGCGGCAAATATCCTTTGATCCGGAGATTTCTGAATGGGGGAACCCACCCGCTATAAGGCGGGTATCATAAGCTGAATACATAGGCTTATGAAGCGAACGAGGGGAAGTGAAACATCTCAGTACCCTTAGGAAAAGAAATCAATTGAGATTCCCTTAGTAGCGGCGAGCGAACGGGGAGCAGCCCATTAAGTTGTGTGTGTTCTAGTGGAACGCTCTGGGAAGTGCGAACGTAGAGGGTGATATTCCCGTACACGAAAGGGCACACACAATGATGACGAGTAGGGCGAGGCACGTGAAACCTTGTCTGAATATGGGGGGACCATCCTCCAAGGCTAAATACTCCTGACTGACCGATAGTGAACCAGTACCGTGAGGGAAAGGCGAAAAGAACCCCTGTGAGGGGAGTGAAATAGATCCTGAAACCGCATGCATACAAGCAGTGGGAGCCGACTTGTTCGGTGACTGCGTACCTTTTGTATAATGGGTCAGCGACTTATATTCAGTAGCAAGGTTAACCGCATAGGGGAGCCGTAGAGAAATCGAGTCTTAATAGGGCGTTTAGTTGCTGGGTATAGACCCGAAACCAGGCGATCTATCCATGAGCAGGTTGAAGGTTGGGTAACACTAACTGGAGGACCGAACCCACTGTCGTTGAAAAGCCAGGGGATGACTTGTGGATAGGGGTGAAAGGCTAATCAAGCCTGGTGATAGCTGGTTCTCCCCGAAAGCTATTTAGGTAGCGCCTCGGACGAATACCATTGGGGGTAGAGCACTGTTTCGGCTAGGGGGTCATCCCGACTTACCAAACCGATGCAAACTCCGAATACCAATGAGTACTATCCGGGAGACAGACTGCGGGTGCTAACGTCCGTAGTCAAGAGGAAAACAATCCAGACCGCCAGCTAAGGCCCCAAAATCATAGTTAAGTGGGAAACGATGTGGGAAGGCATAGACAGCTAGGAGGTTGGCTTAGAAGCAGCCACCCTTTAAAGAAAGCGTAATAGCTCACTAGTCGAGTCGGCCTGCGCGGAAGATGTAACGGGGCTAAAACTATGTGCCGAAGCTGCGGATTTGACATTAGTCAAGTGGTAGGGGAGCGTTCTGTAAGCCGATGAAGGTGTATTGAGAAGTATGCTGGAGGTATCAGAAGTGCGAATGCTGACGTGAGTAACGACAAAACGGGTGAAAAACCCGTTCGCTGAAAGACCAAGGGTTCCAGTCCAACGTTAATCGGGGCTGGGTGAGTCGACCCCTAAGGCGAGGCCGAGAGGCGTAGTCGATGGGAAATTGGTTAATATTCCAATACTTCTGTGTAATGCGATGAGAGGACGGAGAAGGTTAAGTCAGCCTGGCGTTGGTTGTCCAGGTGGAAGGTTGTAGGCATGTATCTTAGGCAAATCCGGGGTACTCTATGCTGAGAACTGATAGCAAGCTGTACTTGTACAGTGAAGTGGCTGATACCATGCTTCCAGGAAAAGTCTCTAAGCTTCAGTTACACAGGAATCGTACCCGAAACCGACACAGGTGGTCAGGTCGAGTAGACCAAAGCGCTTGAGAGAACTCTGCTGAAGGAACTAGGCAAAATGGTACCGTAACTTCGGGAGAAGGTACGCTGCTGACGGTGATGGGACTTGCTCCCTGAGCTATTGGCAGCCACAGAAACCAGGCCGCTGCAACTGTTTATTAAAAACATAGCACTCTGCAAACACGAAAGTGGACGTATAGGGTGTGATGCCTGCCCGGTGCTGGAAGGTTAATTGATGGGGTTAGCGTAAGCGAAGCTCTTGATCGAAGCCCCAGTAAACGGCGGCCGTAACTATAACGGTCCTAAGGTAGCGAAATTCCTTGTCGGGTAAGTTCCGACCTGCACGAATGGCATAATGATGGCGGCGCTGTCTCCAGCAGAGGCTCAGTGAAATCGAAATCGCTGTGAAGATGCAGTGTACCCGCGGCTAGACGGAAAGACCCCGTGAACCTTTACTGCAGCTTGACATTGAACTTTGACCTTACTTGTGTAGGATAGGTGGGAGGCTTTGAAGTTGGAACGCTAGTTCCAATGGAGCCGTCCTTGAAATACCACCCTGGTAATGTTGAGGTTCTAACTCTGCCCCGTAATCCGGGGCGAGGACCATGTCTGGTGGGTAGTTTGACTGGGGCGGTCTCCTCCTAAAGAGTAACGGAGGAGTACGAAGGTGCGCTCAGCGTGGTCGGAAATCACGCGTAGAGTATAAAGGCAAAAGCGCGCTTAACTGCGAGACCCACAAGTCGAGCAGGTACGAAAGTAGGTCTTAGTGATCCGGTGGTTCTGTATGGAAGGGCCATCGCTCAACGGATAAAAGGTACTCTGGGGATAACAGGCTGATACCGCCCAAGAGTTCATATCGACGGCGGTGTTTGGCACCTCGATGTCGGCTCATCTCATCCTGGGGCTGAAGCAGGTCCCAAGGGTATGGCTGTTCGCCATTTAAAGAGGTACGCGAGCTGGGTTTAGAACGTCGTGAGACAGTTCGGTCCCTATCTACCGTGGGCGCTGGAAATTTGAGAGGATCTGCTCCTAGTACGAGAGGACCAGAGTGGACGAACCTCTGGTGTACCGGTTGTGACGCCAGTCGCATCGCCGGGTAGCTATGTTCGGAAGGGATAACCGCTGAAAGCATCTAAGCGGGAAGCCTACCTCAAGATAAGATTTCCCTAGGAATTTATTCCTCTAAAGAGCCGTTCGAGACTAGGACGTTGATAGGTTGGGTGTGGAAGCACGGTGACGTGTGAAGCTGACCAATACTAATTGCTCGTGAGGCTTGACTATACAACACCCAAACAGTTGTTGTATTCAAGATAAATTCAATACATAACTTGATTTAGTGTGAAATCTAGTTACAATACCGACTCAATTAACTAATCCGTTAATAACTCTTTCGGTACTAAGTGGCAAAAAACGTAAGACCACCCAAAACCAAAACAGTTTGCTGGCGACAATAGCAAGAGTGAACCACCTGATCCCTTCCCGAACTCAGAAGTGAAACCTCTTAGCGCTGATGGTAGTGTGGCACTTGCCATGTGAGAGTAAGTCATCGCCAGCTTTTAAATCTAAACACCCCAATCTCGAGAGAGGTTGGGGTGTTTTTTATTGCGCGGAATTTTATTTATTCTAATTAGATTTGACTAAAAACTTTCATACTCTTCCTTTTCTTGCTTAAGATATAAACAATTTGAATTGAGCATCAGTTCATGCAATTTAAAATTATCACCGCTCAAGATCTGCATAAACTACAGCGAGAACAGATTGCTGAGTTATGCTTTACAGCTTTTGATGAAGATCCTTGGAGTCAATATGCCTTCATGCAAACGGCTTCCCATCTAGTCGGTATATTGGATGAAAAGATTGTATCGCACGCTCTATGGACGGATCGAATGTTCATTGTTAATGACGATACCAGTGTAAAAACTGCTTATGTGGAATATGTGACGACTGATTACAGGATGCGGGGGAAGGGGCTTGCATCACAATTATTAAGATATTTAATCGATGCTTTAACTACTTTGGGTTATGAACTTACTGCATTACAGCCTGAAGATGATGGATTTTATAAAAAACTAGGTTGGACATCTTGGTCGGGGGATTTATATATCAAACAAAATGCCTCTACTTATCTGACAGATGAGCATGAAATTCTGTTGTATCCATTGAGTGTAAAGTTGAAAGAGTTACTATCACATAACACAGCTGATGATGCTATTTGCGCGGATTGGAGAGAGGGCGAACTTTGGTAGTAAAAACTATGTAGGGTATTCATATCTAATAAAATTATTTCAAGTAAAAGACCGCATAAAGATAAGAATAGGTTGGTATTTCACTTCGATAATTTATAACTTTTCATAAATCTTAACGTTTTCTACTTTCCTCCTTGGCTGACAAGCCTATAATGATTGAGAATCATTCCAAATCTAATAAGGAAATAACATGTCGACCGATCAGCAATTTCCAACACCTGCCAACCTAGGTATCGCAGTTTATTCAAATAATGCCGAAGCGATTGGTAATACACCTTTAGTTCGTATCAATCGCCTCATTAAAACGGGTGCAACGGTACTGGCAAAAGTAGAAAGCCGTAACCCTGCATTTTCAGTAAAATGTCGTATTGGTGCAGCGTTGATTGCAGATGCGGAAAAACGTGGTGTTCTTAAAACAGGTATGCATATTGTTGAACCGACCAGTGGTAATACAGGCATTGCTTTGGCATTCGTTGCAGCAGCAAAAGGTTATCCAATTACCTTGACTATGCCTGCAAGTATGAGTTTAGAGCGTAGAAAAGTATTAAAAGCATTAGGTGCAGATCTGGTTCTGACTGACCCAGCCAAAGGTATGAAAGGTGCGGTGGATGAGGCTGTTCGTTTAGCCACTGAAAATCCTGAACAATATTTCTTGCCGCAACAATTCGAGAACCCAGCCAATCCACAGATTCATACAGACACCACTGGCCCTGAAATTTGGCAGGCAACCAATGGTCAAGTGGATATCTTGGTTGCTGGTGTAGGAACTGGTGGAACTATTACAGGTATTTCACGTTATTTTGAGCAAGTTCAAAATAAACCATTGTATTCAGTTGCGGTTGAACCTGCGGAATCACCAATCATCACGCAAACTAAACGTGGAGAAAGCATCACACCTGCACCACACAAAATTCAAGGGATTGGTGCGAATTTTATTCCTAAAAACTTAGACCTAGATTTGGTTGATGAAGTTTTACCCGTGAATAGTACTGATGCAATTGAGTGGGCAAGAAAGTGTGCAACCCAAGAAGGGATTTTAGTTGGCATTTCTAGTGGTGCAGCATTAGCGGCAGCAGCGCAAATTGCTGAACGTCCTGAAAATGAAGGCAAAACCATTGTGGTGATTTTACCAGATAGTGGTGAACGTTATTTATCTTCAGTTTTATTTGAAGGTTTGTTTGACGAAGCTTAATTTCGTTATTCAGCCCATAAAAAACCATGCTTTAAGCATGGTTTTTTTTGATTTTAAAGTGCTTTTTTCAAGTTTTTTTCGTGATGTTTAACCGAACGAGCATATTTCTTGGCTTTATGCCGCGTCCAAAAACTGCGTTCGTAACCTGTCGGTCCGACATTGTAATAGGCCACTGCTTTAGACCAACTGCCAGCAGATCTATAGTAGGTCGAGAGCACATGTGCACCACAGTTAATATTGACATTCTCATCATAGAGATTGCCAGGGCAAGACTGACGCCAATGGCTGGAAATAATCTGGGTTAAACCGATTGCCCCTGTTGGTGAGCGCGCTGAACTGTTGTAGTTCGATTCTTGGCGAATCAGCGCGGCGAGTAAAGTCGGTGATACATCATAACGCTCAGCACTTTGGATAATCATGGGTGATAAACGATTTGCTGTGCTAGGCGAAACGGAATAGGCATTTTGTAAGCCTGATGAAAGTTGATTCGAGCGATTGGCAAAGGATCCGCTTAAACTGCTACATGCAGATAGACTGATTGCAAGCACAACAAGGCTGATCTTTAAAATGATTGAGGCAAATGGTTTAAAAGCCATATGTTGATCAGAAGAAGTCGATGTGATGTGCAAAACCTGAACCCGATACCAAACAGAAGTATAAGGATGGTATGCACTCAGTTTAGGGGAGTCAATAGTAGTTATTTTACGGTCATGGTTGGATTTGAGAGGGTCATAAAAAAGCCCCGACATCCTGTCGAGGCTTTCTGATATTTGGTTTCTTGCCGCCAACTCCTGTCAACGACCACATCCTGTGTTTCTTGTTGTTCTGAATGAGACATCCTGTCTCTCTATACTTGATATATTAGTGAATTTAGCTCATTCGGTATATTCGGCAATCACCGCAGTTATTGTAGGTTTTTGCTTACAACAGGGCTTTATAGTGCTTCTTTTAAACTTTGTTCATGGCGTTTGACTGAGCTGGCATAGCGTTCAGCTTGCTGACGCATGTATGGACTTCTTCGATATCCTGTAGGGCCAACATTGTAATAACCGAGGGCTTTTGACCAATCACCTGTCGATTGATAGTAATTCGCTAAAATGTAGGCACCACAATTGATGTTGACGTGTTCATCATATAAATCACCAGGACAGAACTGTTGCCAAAATTTTGGGCGTACTTGGGTTAAACCCACGGCATCTGCTGAAGAGCGTGCACGAGTTCTATAGCTAGACTCTTGACGAATCAGTGCAGCCAATAAATGTGGTGAAATATTGTGACGCTCAGCCGTTTGCAGGATGATTGGAGCGACCCGATTTGCGGTTGTTGGTGATACGGAAAAAGCATTTTGAATACCAGAAGATAATTTTTGGGAATGATTTACCGTAGGTGCTTTGGTTGTCGTACACGCGACAGTGAAGTAAGTACTTAAAAAAATGAGACTTAATTTAGCAAAAGTAATGTGAAAGCGAGAAAAAGAAAATTTTTTGTAAATTATCATCGTAGAAAAATTTGACCGTCATTGATAAAACATGCGGATGGTAGGGAGCAAGCCGATGGGAGTCAATGCAATCTATAGAGGTAAATCGTTTAGTTTTAGATATTAAGCTGAATAAAAAAGCCCCGACATCCTGTCGAGGCTTTCTGATATTTGGTTTCTTGCCGCCAACTCCTGTCAACGACCACATCCTGTGTTTCTTGTTGTTCTGAATGAGACATCCTATCTCTCTATGATTGATATATTAGTGAATCTATCTCATTCAGTATATTCGCCAATCACCACAGTTATTGTAGGCTTTTACTTACAAAGTGCAAATCAGCGTTTCTTTAGAATCCAGCCCACCAATCTTTGTGCAATTGGCGCGCAGACCAATACGCTAGGAAAGGCAAACATCCAAGCCACGATCCATGCTGACATCCACATCGCAAAGAAATGATCGATAAAACCCACTGCCTTTAATGTGGTGATGCCAGAGATTAAAAAAGACATCATGCAAGATAAAATCAATGGAAATAAAAGACTTGCTGCTTTCACCTGAATATCACTCCTTGATATGCACTTAAGTTGAATGCAAAATTTTTCCCAAATAGCTGAGCCGTTTTAATATCACCAAAATCAAAAGCATTTGCCGGACTGGCATGTTCAGCTTGTGCCATAAGACCTGACCATGACCCGAGACGATTGGCAGCTTGTGTATATGGAACACCTTGATGCTGCTCAGGTAAAATTGGGTTGCCCACCCATATCATACCGTGTTGCATTGCAAAGGTGAAAAGTGAAATCAAGGTGGATTGCTTATCGCCTGCGGGCAGTGAGGAAACAGTAAATCCAGCGGCTAACTTTCCTTTAAATGCCTGCTTCTTCCATAATGGGCCAGTGGCATCCATCAGTTGTTTCAATGTGCCAGAAACTCCACCCAGATAGGTTGGTGAACCCCAAATCAGTCCATCATAGGGACAGAGTAGCTCGGGTTGAGACATCAACTGTTCAGCGGTGAATAAATCAATTTTAACCTGTTCAACTTGTGCTGCTCCGAGTTGAATCTGTTGGGCAATAAATTGGGTATGACCTTGACGGCTATGATAAATAACGGCAATTGATTTCACGGTTTGATCCCTCAGTGAAACAGTGCAAGCAATTGAGCGCTGAGATATAAACCACAGCCAAAAATACCGTGGTTAATCAGACTTCGTAGGCAGTTGTGCAAAGGTTGTGCGGTTTTAGATGAGGCAATACCTGCGCCCATGGCCGGTTGCATGATGAAAAAGGGAATGAGCACTGTAATCACCCCGAAAATAAACGCGGAGCTAAATTGAGGCTGCCGTAACCATACATCTCCTACAATCAGGATAAAGCTGAGCGCGAAGAGGATGCAGACACTGTAATGTGCCAGCCAACCCAAGGCATATTCCCTTTGAATGGCAGGGCTTTGCGCAATCGATGTATGGATGAATTTGCCTCGAAACATCCAACCGACCCAACGACCCAGTAAGGCAAAATTTAAGGTGGGCTGATTGAGTTTTTTTAAAATAAATAGCCAAATATCCATGATCAGCGTGGCGCCAACACCTAAACAGAGGATTTGGAATAATAGTTCAGTAGTTTTCATTTTTTCACCTTGATCTTTTCTGGATAAAACGAGATAAAGATAGTGTGCAAGTTCAAGTCAACTTGAAGTCAAGGGGTTTTTTATGGATATTGGAGAAGTTGCTAAACGGGCAAATGTGACGACCTCAACCTTACGCTTTTATGAGGAAAAGGGTTTAATTAGATCAATAGGCCGCCATGGATTACGTCGACAATATGGCAAGCACGTCTTGGATCAATTGGCATTGATTGCTTTGGGGCGAGCAGCAGGTTTTTCTCTCAATGAAATTGCACATATGTTTGGGGAAAGTGGTCAGCCCGAATTGGACCGATTCATGCTGAATGAGAAAGCAGAGCAACTGGAACAAATGACCCGACGTCTGCACTTTATCAGCCAAGGACTGAGACATGCTGCGGTATGCCCTGCAGAAAATCATATGCAATGCCCAACCTTTCAAAACTTTTTAAAAGCTGCGATTGCTGGTGAATATCAACCGATCAAGCTTGAGTAAGGTGGGTGCTGCGGTAGTGGCGGTGATTGCTAAGATAAAATGTCGCGTAGCATTGTCATCTTTTCGCCATAAAGACTTCATTTTATTGCAGTAAAAGCGTCATAAAAACTTGTTTTAATTTGCGTAAATTTTTACCAAATGTATAAAATGATGAACAAGAAAACTTTATTGGCCTTATTTTGCTGTAGTGCTTTGGGTTTAACTGCCTGTAATAATGATGACAATAATCAAGATCAGAATACATCGACAGACAAAGTCACAGAACCTACGCTGATTTCTTTCGCCAAGCTTCCTGTCGCAACCTATGCCGTTGGACCAGATTCAGGTAAAGCGGTGAGTGGTGCCAATGGCATTTATCCTCCTTTTAAAGGGCAACCCGTACAAGGTTTTTCTGCTGCCTTAAAAAATGAGGATGGCAGTTATATGGCCATGGCCGATAATGGTTTTGGCACGCAGGATAACTCTGCTGATTTCTTATTACGCATTTATAAAATCAAAGCCGATTTTAAAACCAAAAGCAAAGGCACGGGACAAGTATCCGTACAAAGCTTCATTCAATTACGTGATCCAAATAAACGGATTCCTTTTGAGATTGTGAATGGTAATACGGCAGAACGCTTATTGACTGGGGCGGATTTTGATCCTGAATCGATGCAACGTGCGCCAGATGGTACCTATTGGATTGGTGATGAATTTGGCCCATTCTTGCTACATTTCTCAGCAGATGGTGTGTTGTTAGATGCTCCGATTGCTTTACCAAATCCATTTAATCCGAGCCAAGAGTTACGCTCACCGCAAAATCAACTGAATAAAGCCAATATCAATTATGTTGAGCCATTGGTGGGGCGCAGTAGTGGTTTTGAAGGCATGGCGATTTCACCAGATGGCAAATACCTGTATCCGCTGCTGGAAAAGCCATTGCTGAATGACTCGACAGGTAGACTGCTGATCTCGCAATTTGATCTTCAGAAGAAAGCCTATACGGGTGTTTATTATTGGTTCGTACTCGACAGCAAAGCCACCAATATTGGCGACTTCCAACTGTTTAATGACAAAGAAGGCATCATTATTGAGCGCGATGTGAGTCAAAATAATCTCGGCGGCCATAAGAAACTGATTCGGATTAAATTCAATGAACCGAAGCAGGTAGTGGCACGCGAAGACTTGGTCGACTTAATGAAAATTGCCAATCCAAATGGGCTGTATGGCACAGCACGTGAAGGGGATATTGGTACAGGTAAGGTGTTTGCCTTCCCATTTGAAACCATTGAAGATGTGATTATTGAAAATGGCACCACTTTGACGGTATTGAATGACAACAATTTTCCAGGTTCATCGGGCCGCAATGCCAAACTTGCCGATGATAATGAAATGATTCAGATTCATCTGCCTAAAGCATTATTTTAAACATTTGATAAAAATGGCCGAAATGATCATTCCGCATTTCGGTCGAAGGCGTATACTGATCGGGCATAAGGAGTTCCGATGTCTGAATCAGTTATACGCCCAACCCATATTGAATATGGTTCGAAATCGTTTACTGCGATTTTATGGTCATTGTTCTTCGCTGGTTTCGCGTCATTTTCCTCATTGTACTGTGTACAGCCGATGATGCCGATTTTTGCAGAATTCTTTCATGTCACCCCGACCCACAGTAGTTTCCCCCTTTCTTTTTCTACCATCGCGTTGGCTATCGGTCTGCTATTTACAGGCTTTATTTCTGACCGTTTTGGGCGTAAACCGATTATGGTATTTGCCTTATTTCTGGTCTCGATTTTATTGCTGATTAGTGCTTCTTTTCCGATTTGGGAAATCTTTCTTAGTACCCGTGTTTTGATTGGTCTGGCGGTCAGTGGGGTTGCCGCAGTGGCAATGACTTATATTGGAGAAGAGATTGCGCAGAAAGATATCGGTTTTGCCATGGGGCTTTATATCTCAGGCACAGCGATTGGTGGCATGGGTGGGCGTCTGATTGCAGGGGTTTTGGTTGATTTTATTTCTTGGCAATCAGCAACCTATATTATTGGTTTTCTGAATTTTGTGATTGCCTGCTTATTCTATCTGTTATTACCTAAATCACAGCATTTCAAACCATTTCCGTTCCGATTCTCACGTTTTAAAGCAGCATTTGAGCAAAATCTAAAAGACCCGAAACTACGTATTTTATTTGCCCAAGGTTTTATTTTAATGGGCTGCTTGGTCACGGTCTTTAACTACATCAGTTACCACTTATTAGAAGCACCGTTTCATCTATCGCAAACATGGATTGGTTTGATTTCGATTGCCTATCTGGCAGGGATTTATAGCTCACCCAAAGCCGCACAATGGGGCTTTAAATATGGGCGCGATAAAGTGTTACCTGTATTACTGGTGATGATGATTATTGGTTTATTGATCACCTTGATTCCGTCGCTTTGGAGCATCTTACTGGGTCTCACTATTTTTACTTTTTCATTTTTTGCGGCACATTCGACAGCCAGCAGTTGGGTTTCTGTTCAAGCTGTTCAGTATCGGGCTGTCGCATCTTCACTCTATTTATTTTGCTATTACATCGGCTCAAGTTTGCTTGGCAGTAGTGGAGGGTTAGTTTGGGAAAATTATGGCTGGACGGGGATAAGTCTTATGGTGGTTGTGGTTCTAGCAATGGGGCTATTTTTAGCGTTGCGGTTAAAGTCCAAGACTCTATTATTCGAATAATTGGAGAGGATATTTAGAGAGTGTTTTATTCCGGTTTTCTAAACAGTCAATGTTTCCTGAATAAAAGTTAAGTCTCCTTTATTTACAGCGTTGATAAGCTAAAGCAGAAAATAATGCATAAAATATGAACATAAATGTTGTTTAAATGTAAAATATAAAGATAATGATTCTCATTTTAAATGGAGAATCTCATGCAGTATCCTATCTCTCAATCTCGAATTTTTCCTAAAAGTATTATTTATCTTGCACTCTATAGTTGTTGGATCGGTACAAGCTACGCAGCTACGGACTCAACAACCACACAAACAGATGTATTACCGACTATTGTGGTCACAGCGGAGGATGGCTTAGAAAATAATTACACCAAGAAAAAAGCCAGTACATCAACCAAACTCAACCTGAGTATTAAAGAAACACCTCAGTCGGTTTCTGTGATTACTCAAAAGCAAATGGAGGACATGGGGGCAACCAATTTAGGTGAAGCTTTATTAAATACTACAGGGATCATTTTAACGGGCGATAACACCGAACGCACCAACTTCTCAATACGTGGTTTCAATATGGGAGATGGATGGAACTCCAATTTGATGCAATATGATGGTGTTGCAGTCAATGCGACTAATGTGGCTTCTTCAAAGCCAGATATGGCGATGCTGGAGAGTGTTGAAGTTTTGCGCGGTGCAGCAGGCTTATTACAAGGTTCAGGAGAGCCGGCTGGTACAGTGAATCTGATTCGTAAAAAACCAACAGCAGATTTTCACGCTAGCGGTGCAGTGAGTTATGGCTCATGGAATACTGTTCGTGGGGAAGTCGATGTTTCCAACCGTTTGAATGAATCTGGGAGTGTAAGGGGGCGACTGGTTTTAGCTTATCAAGACGGTGATTCATGGATGAAAGCTGTCACACGTGACAGCAATTTACTTTACGGGATTATCAGCGCAGATCTGACAAAAAATACTTTGCTGAATTTTGGCTATTCCCAACAAAAAGAACATGCGGTGCCTGTGAATAGTTTACCACGTTATTCAGATGGTTCTGATATAGGACTGGATAGGAATAATTGTGGTTGTGATTATCGAGACTTTTGGGACAAGAAAAATAGCCAGGCTTTTATTGATTTAACTCATCAGTTTGAGAATGGATGGATGGTAAAGGGTAGTTATTTAAGAGCTGATATCGATATGGATATGGCCTTTACCAGTCTTGCTTTTGCTAACACAGGTGCAATTGATAAGAATAATCCGAAGGCAACAATCAACAAATATGGCTACCGTTATAACCAGCAATTAGATGTATTCGATTTCTTTACTAAAGGCGCATTTAGCTTGTTAGGACGTGAACATGAGCTTGTTGCAGGGATCAATCATCAGAAAAGTGATACTCCTGGTCAGTGGAGTAGTTGGGATACCATAATGGCAGATGGCTCATTGTGGGATCGACAAGCCAAGACTAAACCTGCTGGTGTTGAGCAAATGCTAGTGAATGTATTTAGTTTTAGCCCTTACAACTTGCCTTATGCTGCGCCGCGTTATGATAAAGATGGCGGTCGTTCATATTTAACAACCGAGCAAACGGGATTTTATCTGACCACTCGTTGGAACTTAGCTGATTCATTAAAATTGATTACAGGCGTACGTGAGAGCCAATTCAAATATGACTCAGAATATCAAAGTAATGTTACAGGTCAGTTTGTTGATAGTCGTGCGGTTCATTATAAGAAAGATAATATCTGGACGCCTTATGTGGGTTTAACTTATGACTTCAATGATACATATACGGGTTATGCAAGCTTCACTGATACTTTTGTGGTGCAGAATGTCAAAGATCGTAATGAGAAATTGCTTGATCCAGTTCAGGGCAACGTCTATGAAATTGGGGTAAAAGGGAGCTTTAATGACGATAAGCTAATTGCCTCAATTGCTGCTTTTAGAACCAACCAAATCAATCGTGCTTTCCAAGATCAAAGCAGCAAAGGCCAGTGTGCTTTTAATGGTGGAGAAGGGTACTGTAATGTTGCAGCTGGAGAAGTAATTAGTGAGGGTATTGAAACGGAACTACGTGGGGAAGTATTACCACATTTAAATCTTTCGGCAGGCTATACTTACAATACGACAGAATATAAGAAAGATGTGAGCAAGCAAGGTCAGACCTTCAATGAAACCACACCTGAACATATTGCGCGTTTATTTGCGACTTACAAGTTAGCGAACAATCTAACCGTTGGTGGCGGGGTCAATTACCAAAGCGAATGGCTAGTCGGACGCTATGGTTCTAAGCCAGCTAAACAGGAAGGTTATGCATTAGTTAACCTGATGGCGAGTTATCCTTTGAGTGAAAATATTACGATTGCTGTTAATGCCAATAATGTCCTTGATAAAAAATACTACTCGTATTTAACAACGGACTCTAATCGTTATGGTGAGCCAAGAAATATGAAGCTCACGCTGCGCGCTAAGTTTTAATATAAGGCCTCATGGATGATTGTTGCTTCACAATCATCCATTCAGATGATGGGTCAGGTGTTTATGAGATTCAAGAAACTGCTATATATCATCATTTTGCTGATCGCACTGTTGATCAGTTTTTTTGCTGGTGCTTTAACTGCGGGCTTTAATTATTGGTTTCAGCCCTTAGTCCACATGCAAATCTCAAATCACAGCGGGCAAACGATTAGTAAGCTGAAGCTACATGTGGAAACAGCAGGTGTGCAGCATGAGATATTTTTCCAGCCCTTAGAAAATAACAAGACGATAGAAACGCAATTCTTCGTAAAGGGTGAGGGCGGATATCGTTTAGAAGCAACTTTGGCGAATGGTCAGACCATTTCAGAAGGTCAAGGTTATATAGAATCGGGTTATACGGTGAAAGAGCTGATCCGATCGAATGAAATAACGAGTCAGGCATCATATTGATCACAAAGTGTGGTCTGATTGCTGTTATTGATATTTTGATTAAACTTTATACAAATAAATTGTTATCTCCTTGTTCCTGAATGTTTTATAAACAGGGAAAATGAATGAAATTCATGTTAAAATGATCGGCTTTCATTTTAGGGGTTAAAATACAACCAACCCCGATAAATGTCTCTCCTTCATCTGCTAGCCGAGATTCGCAAGCTATGTCTACTGCCTATACCATGCAGACTGCGCCTAAAGCGCTGTTTGATTACGACAAATATTGGGCGTCGTGTTTTGAACCCGCACCATTTTTGCCGATGTCACGAGAAGAAATGGATCTACTCGGCTGGGATGCATGTGACTTTATTTTAGTTTGTGGCGATGCTTATATTGACCATCCATCTTTTGTATCTGGTGTGATTGGACGTGTGCTTGAAGCACAAGGTTTCCGTGTTGGAATCATTGCGCAACCAGACTGGACCAATGTAGAAAGCTTCCGTGTTTTAGGTAAGCCAACCATTGCATGGGGTGTGACCGCAGGGAATATGGACTCGATGATCAACCGTTATACGGCAGATCGTAAAATCCGCTCTGATGATGCGTATTCACCAAATAATGAAGCGAATAAACGTCCAGACCGTGCTGCAACGGTTTACTGTCAGCGTTGTCGTGAAGCCTTTCCAGATGTTCCAGTGTTATTGGGTGGCATTGAAGGCAGTTTACGTCGTATTGCACATTATGATTATTGGTCTGATAAAGTCCGTCGCTCAATCTTGATGGATTCAAAGGCTGATTTGCTGATGTATGGTAATGGCGAGCGTGCGATTATTGACGTGATGCATCGTTTAGCCAAAGGCGAAAAAGTTCACGAGATTACCGATGTCCGTGGTACCGCATTTATTATTAATAAGCACAATAAAGCATCGAAAGCAAAATTTGTTGAAATTGCCAGTAATGACATTGATACCATTGGACGTGTGGATCCAATTATCAACCCCTATGTCATGACTGAAGATATTGATGGCTGTGAAGTTGAAAAAGAAAAAGGCAACTCCTTGGCACAGTATCAAAATTTCCAAAAAGAATTTGTGGCAAATCCAATCGTACGTGAAGGTGATCAGCTTGATCCTGATACCCAAATTGTGCAGTTAAAGCCTGCTCCATCCAAAGCAATTAAACATAAATTACCACCACGTGAATTGGCGGTAATCCGTTTACCTTCTTTTGAAGAAGTTGCGGATGATCAGGTGCTTTATGCCCATGCCAACCGTATTTTGCATCTTGAAACTAACCCTGGTAATGCACGAGCTTTGGTACAGCGTCATGGTGAGCGTGACGTCTGGATCAATCCACCGCCAATTCCTCTCACTACTGAGGAAATGGACTATGTATTTGATTTACCTTATGCACGCTTACCGCACCCATCTTATGCGAATGCACGTTTCCCAGCATTTGATATGATCAAGTTCTCGGTCAATATCATGCGTGGCTGTTTTGGTGGTTGTACCTTTTGTTCGATTACCGAGCATGAAGGTCGTATTATCCAAAACCGCTCGGAAGATTCGATTTTACGTGAAATTGAAAAGATCCGTGATACTGCACCTAACTTCACTGGGATTATCTCGGACTTAGGTGGACCAACGGCAAACATGTACCGTTTGCACTGTAACGATCCTGAAATTGAAAAGAATTGCCGTAAACCATCGTGTGTTTATCCAGGTGTTTGTCAGAACTTACATACCGACCATGCACCTTTGGTTCAGCTTTATCGTAAAGCACGTGAAATCAAAGGGGTGAAGAAGATTCTGATTGGTTCAGGTCTGCGTTATGACCTTGCGGTCTTAAACCCTGAATATGTGAAAGAGTTGGTTCAGCATCATGTCGGTGGTTACCTGAAAATTGCGCCTGAGCATACCGAAAATGGCCCATTATCGAAGATGATGAAACCTGGTATCGGGACTTATGATCGTTTTAAGCAAATGTTTGAGCGTTTCAGTAAGGAAGCAGGTAAAGAACAGTATTTAATTCCATACTTTATTGCTGCGCATCCGGGCACGACGGATTACGACATGATGAACTTGGCGATTTGGTTAAAGAAAAATGGTTTCCGTGCCGATCAGGTGCAGACCTTCTATCCATCGCCAATGGCTACTGCGACCACAATGTATTATTCAGGCAAGAATCCGCTGTCTAAAGTAGCACGCTATACGGAAAATGTGGATATTGTGAAAGGTGAAAAACGTCGCCGTTTGCATAAAGCATTCTTGCGTTACCATGATCCAAATAACTGGCCCTTATTGCGTGAAGCCTTGAAGGAAATGGGACGTGCGGACCTCATCGGAAATTCAAAACAGCATTTGATTCCAACTTATCAGCCACAAGGGACTGCTGAAGGTGAATATAAATCGGCACGCAAAAAGAATTCATCTGTTGCAGGGGATTCTGCAAAACGTGGTCAAGGCCAATCTCGTTCGCAGTCAGGTCAACAGCGTCCGCAAAAAGGACAGGTCTTAACCCAACATAATGGTTTACCACCACGTGAAACGGGTGAGAAAAGACCATTTTCAGGAAAGCCAAAGTCTAAGACCAAAGCACATCGTTAATTTTGTATTGAAGAGGGCATGAGAGTTCATGCCTTCTTTTTTTATGCCTAAATTGTCATGTGATCACAATTTGATCGCAAAACTATCGTCTATAGAAACATAAACTGACAATAACGACTTGAATCTTGGATTGTGAATGATTATAAATAAAGTGCAGAGGGCTATTACGACTTTGGTCGTCTAGGAAAACACGATTAAAAAACTTAAGTTTGCACTGCAAAATGACTTTGCTATCGATGTTCTTGATTAAAAAAATTGGCATAAAGCCAAAATGATTATAAAAAATCTAAAGGGATTAGTTAGAAATGTATTATTTTATAACAACAGTTGGGTTGCTGTTGATCACAGCACTTGCACTTCGCCGCCTACAACAAAATAGGCGTCAGGATAGTCCGTTAAAACGCCGTGGTATTTTGAATATCGCAGAACAAATTACCTTGATGCGCTTACAAGCTGTTTTACCACGTCATACCGTGTTGGCACATGTTTCTTTTGATGCCTTACTGACCACTAAATTTGCGCATACACGTCGTAAATATCAAGGTTTGGTTGCGGATTTTGTCGTTTTAGACCAACAGCATCAAGTGCTTGCAATTATTGAGATTGCAGATGAATCCTATGTCAATCGTCTGCATCAAAAGCACTATCAAGACAGTTTGCTTGAATTGGCAGGCTATCGCGTGTTGCGTTATAGCAGCATTCCAACTGAACAGGAACTCAGAGAGGATCTAGTGCCTGATCTGTTTGAAGCTGCACCTGTAGCAGCTTCAACCACAAGCTCAATGTCGATGCCTAAAGCAGATCGCATGCTGAAATATAACGATTTTGCAGTGAAATCTTATTAAGGCAGAACAGCAGTCACGGTCATTTCAACCAGTACATCAGGTGCATAGAGTTTAGATTCGACGCAGGTACGTGCTGGGGGATGCCCCTCAGCAATCCATGCATCCCATACTGCATTCATCGCTGCATAATCTTTTTCAATGTCTTTTAAAAAGATCAGCACAGATAAAATATGGGTTTTATCTGTGCCTGCTTCTGCCAATAAACGATCAATATTATCCAATGTTTGCTGTGTCTGTGCGGTTACATCAACGCTGGTATCATCAGCCAATTGGCCTGCTAGATGAACAAGATTTCCTGAAATTGCAACTTCGCAATAACGTGATGTGACATGAAGGCGTTGCACAGACATAGTGATTCCCAAATCGAAAAGTATAGTGGGGATTGTACTTGATGCTATTCAGCTGCAATGTAATTTTCTATAAATCAGGCTAAAAAACTTTCTATTTCCATTAAGTTACGATGTTTGAAAACCAAAATACAGCGTTGTTGTGGGCAAATAATAATATTCCCCAGATTCAGAAATTGGATTTTGGCTTGCCGTAATTGATTCAGACAGCTTGCAATCGAGCTATGTAAGGGACATAGCTGTTTAAGTTGCTTTAACGCTAAATAAGTTGTTTGGTACATGGTGTTATTCCTTATCAATGCAGTGAAAGAAGCGAAGACATTACTTCGCCCCGATATATTTTTATTAGCTTTGTTGTTCGGATTGGTACCAGTTGACATGACGGGTGATGAACATGACGCAGGCAATCAGGATGAAGGACAGGATGGAGCCAAATAAGAAGGTCTTACCACTGGATTGCAGTAATAGATACATCATGCCGTAGAGCACACCGAGCAAAATCCCGAATAGCAGCGCAGGTTTAATCCCTTTGACCACAAAATATAAATACCATGTGATGAGACTAATACAAGCGATTGCTGCTGCTAGATAGGCGATTGAAAAGGCGTAATATTCACTGATCGAAAGTAGCAGAACAAAGAAAACCCCTTGCGCCATGGCAACCAGTGCATATTGCACAGGGTGGATTTTGAGTTGTTTTAAAACCTCAAACAGAAAGAAGCAACCAAAGGTAATGATGATCACCATCACACCGTATTTAATGGCACGATCGGTTTGGGTATAGATATTGACAGGCTCTAGGAATTGAGTCGAAATGCCAGAGATAGTTGCTGGCGTGCCTGAATCGTATGTTTCTACCGATGCGGTTGGTAGTGGATCTTGAGCATTTAAAGTTTTATAAAAGCATTGGCTATTTTCGCACAGTGACACATTTTCTAAATTACGTTTACCCAGTGCGATATTTTTCCAGTCCGCTTGGAATTGGCGTTTTTCACTGGATTTTTTAAAGGGTAGGCTTTGCCCATCATATTTAACATCGCCCCAGTTACCTGTGGCTTGATAGGTCATTTCATAACTGGTCGGAATGAAGCTGAATTCACTGAGTCCTTCAAGCTCGAATTGCAGGCCAAACTTAAAACCCTGCTGGAACTTTTGCACCAGTTCAGGGTACTGCTTCGCTGTCAGGTGCATCAGGTCAAAACCGCGTTGTCCTTGGCTTTGTTCTGAAAAGTCGAACTTATAGACTTGGCCATCAATATTGAATACAGGTTTGGCATTCAGCCCACGCGCATCTTGGATTGGGAAAATAATTTCAGCTTGTTCCCACAAATAATCACGTTTTGTTTCGTTATCGATGGCCTTGAATGTACCTTTGCCTGACATCAAGTTTTGATAGCTGATCGCTTTATAAATATTGCGTCTATAAGTACTGTCCGAAACCTTAAATTGTGCATTCCAGTCGGTCGATTCAGCTCCGATAGCAACGAACAGGGTTTGCGTACAGGTATAGCTTTTCTTTTGTTCATCGGTACAGGTGGTTTGCACTTGATAGGGTAGTTTTAAATAGGGTGCAACAATTTGCTGTGGACGAATTTGTTCATTGGCAATGTCGCGAATAACTTGTTGTTGATAGCTTTGGCGTTCTGAGACCAAGCTCGAAATAAAAAACAAACCAATATAAAAAATCAAAATCAGGAACAGAATGGCTCCGATTTTAAGATTGATAAAATTGCGACGCATATGAAATTCCATGGTCATTAGGATATGACCAGTATCTATATGCGATATGTGCTTCGAATGAGTTCGGCTTGAAGCTTAAGTGAAGTTTGTGTGAAGTGTGAGGGTCAAGAGCACACCAGATTGATGTGTTGCTAAGAAGCCGAGGCGATTCGCTTCAATATTTTGGATGCTAATCTGACTGTGGTGTTGCTGAATAATCTGTTGGACGATACTCAGCCCAATGCCAGTACTGCGTTGCTGATTATGCGGACGCGGTAGAGAAAAGTAGGTCTCAAATACACGGGTTAAGGCATATTCAGGAATCGCATCGCCTTCATTAAAAAACAGCAAGGTGATGCTTTGATGTGTTAGGTCTTGTTGAACTTGAACTGCGATTTTCCCTTGTGGAGGACAGAAATCTCTGGCGTTATCTAACAGATTATTCAGTGCTTGTTTTAGCCAAAAGGGATCGGCATGGATCGAACAGTATTGGGGCAGATCAAGTTGTATTTGGATCTGTTTCAGTTGCAAAGCAGTATGCTGTTGCTGAAAGCATTGTTGAATGAGCTCGTTTAGGTCTAAGTCTTGAAACTCTAAAACATGCTGATTTTTTTCGAGGCGCGTTAGTAACAACATTCGTTCAATCAAGGACTGCAAACGCTGACTTTGCTGCATAATATGATGGGCAAACTGTTGCTGATCCGCCAGTGGTAAATCATCTTGAAGTAATTCAGCGCTGGCTTGAATCGCAGTGAGGGGGCTCTTGAGTTCATGGGTCAATGTATTGACATAGTTCTCCACATAGCCACGATCTTCCAGTTTTTCCCGCATTTCGCTCAGTGCTTGAGTCACTTGATTGAGTTCTTTAGCTGAATAAAAGAAAGGTGCCTGATTCACGGGTGCCAATGCCTGTGCATAGCGTCGGACGCGATCAATACTATGTCTTAGCCAATACGCTACCATGCTCGCCAATAATAAGCTGAGCGCTGCAATCCAGAGGGCTTGATAAATTAGTTGCTGTTCAGCGCGCTCGATATAAGGTTGTACCGACTGATTGGGTTTACCAATACTGACCACACCGAGCAATTGCTGTTGGTAAATAATCGGAGCTGCAATATGCATGACACTGCTATTGCGATCATAGGGATTGGTTGCCGTTGAACGTGCGCCGTATTTGCCGCGTAGTGTTAAGTAGACATCATTCCATTTCGAATAGTCTTGCCCAACAGCTTCGCCTTCCGAGTCGTAAATCACGATGCCTTTGGGATCAGTTATGTACAGTTGTTGGTTAATCTGTTCTTTGCGATGCTGCCAAATGGTAGCATTCAGTTGACGAGATAAAGCTGCCTGAATTTTTTGATCAAATTCGGGCGTATCCACCTGATGGTGATAGACATCTTCCGCAATCAGTTGGGCAATGATATTGGCATTTTCAGCGAGGGTATCTTCAACCACTTGTCGTACATTGGGTTTCACTTGCTGGGTTAGGGTATAAGCGATAAAACCTAGACTCAGTACCACCACCAAGCTAAAGAAAAACCAGATACGGACAAAGATTGACATGCTTTAGCCCAACTTCATCAAACTATAGCCAAAGCCACGATGGGTTCGAATCGGATCATCATGTGGAGTAATCTGTTTGAGCTTTTGCCTTAAACTTTTGATATGGGTGTCGACGGTACGTTCTAAGCTATGTTCAGGATGTTCCCAAATATGATCCATCAATTGTTGACGGCTAAATACCTGTTCTGGATGTTGAATCAATAAAAATAACAAGCGGTATTCATAGCGAGTCAGTTGTAGTGCCTGCTGATGATAATTAATTTGCAAGGACTGTGGGTTACATGACCAGATTGCTGATTGCAAAATGACTTCAGTTTCTGGTGTTGGTACAGATGTTGTAACAGGCTGAGCCTGAACTTCCATCCTGCGCCAAATCGCTTTAATTCTCGCCACAATCTCACGAGCACTAAACGGTTTACTGCAATAATCATCTGCACCAATTTCTAGACCGACCACTCGATCAATTTCATCATCACGTGCTGTTAAAAATAGCAAAGGAGTTTGGTCTTTCTGGCGTAATTGTTTGCAGACTTCGAAACCATTCAGATCAGGGAGTCCGACATCTAAAATAATAAAATCAAAGGATTGTTGCGTCAGTAATTGCAGTGCCTGTGTGCCTGTATTGGCCCAACTGACTGACCAGCCTTCACGCTCAAGCGCATAACGTAGCGGCAGGACAATGGCAGCTTCATCTTCGACACAGAGAATTTGTTTTTGCTTCATAAGCGAATCGTAATCGTAAATATTCTAGTTTTATGAACTGAGTTTAACTGAAGTAGCCAAGGAGAGCAGGATTAAATTGAGATATTTATAGGGAAGGGGGCTTGATAAAGAACACTTGAAGTGCCCTGTAATATTCGGATTTGATCGTCACGCCAACCACAGGAGCAGATGCTAAAAGTGAGGATTTCTTTAGCAAAGCAAGTCACACGGATAATGTTATTGCGCTGTTTAGAGTACTGAAAATTGGATAAAAAGCAAACATAAATTTCAGTCAGTATTGTATGGTTGTACAAAAAAACCGCATCACCATAAAGAAAGTTGTGATTCTTCCTGTAGCGGTTGTAATTGATAAACACCTACCCCAACCAGACGAAATTGAAATTCTGGGTCGATATGCATTTCATCGAGCAGTTGTAATAGCACTTGTCCCAAGTCTTGTTGCGATTGCAGTGGCTGTTTAAAGCTTTTACTGTGCTGTAAGACTTGGAAATTTTTAAGCTTGAGTTTGACGGTTACACCACGGGCAGTCAGCTGCTTTTTATTCAGGCTGCGCCAGACTTGTTCAGTCAATGGCTGCCATGCATGGCTGCATTGAGCAAGAGTGTAATCATCGTCAAAAGTAATTTCCTTAGAAATCTGCTGACGTTCCCGCTCCGCTTTGACTGGTCGATGATCAATGCCTTGTGCATATAAATACAGTTGTTTGCCGTACTTTCCAAAATGATGAATCAGCACATTTTCGTCGATTTTTTGCAGATCGCCCAAGGTATGTAAATTCAGTTGTTGCAGTCGTTCTTGGGTGACTTTCCCCACCCCAGGAATTTTATTCAAGGCTAAATCTTGAATAAAACGTAGCACCTGATTGGGTTTAATCACAAATAAGCCATTGGGTTTATTCCAATCCGAGGCAATTTTTGCCAAAAACTTATTTGGTGCCACGCCCGCAGAGGCGGTCAGTCCTGTGACTGCAAAAATATCAGCACGGATCTGTGTAGCGACTTCCGTGGCACTGGCAATATTTTTTAAGTTTTCAGTCACATCCAAATAGGCTTCATCTAAAGAAAGCGGTTCAATTAAGGATGTGTATTGCTGAAAAATCTGATGAATTTGAGCAGAAACTTCGCGATATTTTTCAAAATTCGGTTCGATCACGATGACTTGCGGGCAGAGTTTTTTGGCTTGTCCCATCGACATGGCAGAACGGAGTCCAAAGACACGGGCAGGATAAGACGCTGCGGCAATGACGGCTCTTGGATGATGTGAGGAAATCACCACAGGTAAATCTTTCAGATCTGGGCGATCTTTGAGCTCAACTGAGGCATAAAAGGCATCCATATCAATATGGATGATTTTGCGTAGCTCATTTGGCATCTTCAATGCCTTGTGTTTTCAGAAAAATCCGCCATTGTTTTGGGGATTCGGCATAAACATTTAAATCCACGGTTTTAGGAATGCCATCGATTTTGCCTTGGCTGCTATGCTGCCAAAACAGCCATTGTCGACCATCTTTGAGTTCAGGTTTACCTTCATAATCACGAACCCAAAGTGGGGTCTGATTAAAGTTTCCCATCAAAACAATGTGGTAAAAGCTTTTGGAAATATAAAAAATCGGCTGTTTACCATAATGTTGTTGCAGTTGGTCATGCATGACCTGAATTTCTTTGAGTAGCTGCTCTTTGGTATAGGTGTTGATGCAGTTACTGTCATATTCCAAATCGATCACAGGTGGTAGGGCATCGGCTTTTTTCGGAACGGTCGCAATAAAATTTTCAGCTTGTATGGCGCCATCACGACACAGCCGATAAAAATGATAAGCACCCACATGCAGGCCACGTTCACGTGCTTTGAGCCAGTTTTTCTGAAAGTTACGATCTCTAAAATCACCGCCTTCCGTGGCTTTTAAATAAACGAATTGATATTGCATCGGCGAGATTTTGTTCCAGTTAATCTCACCTTGATGATGAGACACATCAAAGCCACGGATGGAATAATCTTGTGCCGAGGCCTTTTGCTGATAGAACAAACCAAAGTAACTGACCACACCCAACATAACGGCTAAACCGATACTGGCATAAGTCGGGTAATGTTGAGTGCGTGGAAATTTTATCGATTTTTTTGCCATATCATTTGTATTATGCGATGTCTAAGCGAGTGTCAGATTTACAGTATTGGTCATGTAGAGATTGTACTCGCTTCGCCTTCATGTGGGTGACCTGACTGCCTAATTGTGCCACAAATTTGCATGATGCATAGTTCTCAGCTTGTTTCTGATAGTCTCGAACCCAGTTTTCACGTATCACTAAACGTGCTTCGCTGACGGGCCAGACCCCGAGTGCTAAGCGATTCACACCAATTCGCCAAGGTTTTGGGCTGATTCTGGCTCGGAAGCAATTCTGGTTTTTACACATTCTGACGTAGTTGGGATCTGCATGAATGGCGTTAAATAATAATTGAGCTTCATTACTTTTAGGTTCAAAGATCTGATGCATTACCAACACACGATAACCTTTTGGCGTGAGATAAACACGTAAATGCCATGTGGGATGCTGTTGAGAGAAATCCTGAATCGATGACAATGCACGCTGTTCAGGAGTTCCAAACAACTTGCTTTGTAAATAGAACAGCCCTTTGCCAACTAGCCCTGTCAAGATAAGGGAAACAATCAATCCAATTCCCAAGATCATCCATGAACCAAAGTAAACAGCCCCAATACTCGCGAGCAGCATTAATAATGAAAAAGCCAACAGATATAGTCTAAAGCGAGGTACGTATTCGAAATCGATATCTGCAAATAACACATCTGGGGTATTTAAGCATAATGCGCCGTAGGAGTTTCGCGTGATAATGACATCATCATGCTGAGCAATAATCTGTTCTCTGATTGGTACACCTTCGGCACCATTGTAGGGAATTTTATGGTCGATTCTTCGGATATTTTCACCAGCCTTAATCCTTTCAATTGCTTCGGCTACACGTTGCTCGGCATGCGATTGCGCTGCTGCAAGGTTTTGATCTGACCAACCAAAGCGTTTAATGGTGTATTGTCGCCCTGCAATCTTGGTTTTTGTTTTGGCCTCTGCCCAATGTTGGGGAACGATCATTTTACTTTTCCTTATTCTGTTTATTGGCTCGAATTCTAGGTTCTTCGCTTTAATCTGTAGTTTCTTTGGGGATTTGCCAAAATACCAGTGCGGTAATGATGTTAATACAGCCAAGTGTGATCAAGGTGGCATGGAATGCCGTACTTAGTGATGCACTTGAGAGGTGTTGCCCAAACACATTAATCAGTGTCCCTGCCAACGCTACCCCGATACTCATTGAAAGCATCATAATCATGGATAAGAAGCTATTGCCACTGCTGGCATCTTGTTGTGCTAAGTCTTTCAGGGTCAGGGTATTCATGCCGACAAATTGTAGCGAATTGAGTGTACCGAAGATAAACAGGTGTAGCACTTTCAACCAAAGCGGTATCGCGGCTGTCATCAATGAAAAACTGGCGATGCACAAACCAACCAAGACGGTATTGGTCAGTAGAAAACGACGATAGCCGACCCGTTGAATCAAAGGGCGAATAATCGGTTTGGAAAATAATGAGCCTAATACCATTGGAATCATCATTAAGCCAGTAATGAACGGCTCGAAACCAAAAGCCACTTGTAACATCAATGGCAAGATGAACGGAATCGCATTACTGCCGAGACGGGCAAAGAAATTGCCCAATACGCCAATCGAGAAAATTTTGTAGCGAAATAGGCGACCATGAAAGAGCGCATTTTGATGCGTATGCGCATGGTAGGCATAGCCTATTGCTGCAAACAATCCTGCAATGAGTAGACCAATACTGATCAGGCTGGAATATTGAGATGAAGCAATATTTTCAATCCCTAAAGACAGACCAACCATTGCGACCATTAACAGGATAAAACCGCTTAAATCGAAGGATTTGACTGTTGGCTCTTTCTGGTTCGGCATGACTTTAAAAGTCATGATCATGCCGAGTAGACCCATTGGCAGATTAATCAAAAAAATCCAGTGCCAGGTTGTCACTTCAACTAGCCAACCACCCAAGGTCGGTCCCATTAATGGACCAATCAAACCTGCAAGGCTCATCAGACTCATGGCAGACAGAAATTGGGAGCGTGGGATCAGTTTTAATAAAGCCAAACGCCCTACGGGCATCAGCAAAGCACCACCGATGCCTTGAATGACGCGGAAAAATAATAATTGTTCTAGGTTTTGTGATAAGCCACAGCCAAGCGAGGCCAAGCTGAAAATCACCATGGAACTCAGATAGATATTACGAATACCGAAGCGATCAGCCAACCAACCACTTAAAGGGATACATGCTGCAACCGACAGCACATAGGCTACAATGACACCATGCATTTGCAGGGGATTTTCATTGAGTTGTACTGCCATGGCAGGAATTGCCGTGTTGACGATGGTGGTGTCCAAGGCTTGCATAAAAAAGCCAATCGAGACCAAGAGCACCAACATTCGGAATTCAGGCTGTACCGCTTGATGTGTTGTCGTTGTCATGAGCCATGATGGATAAAAAGGCAGTTTTAGTTTAATGCAACTGTGCGTGAAATAAAGCCTAAAATTGTCAAAGAGTGGTCATGAAACTGACATTAAAGTGTCATCTAATTTGCATCACCAACGACTAGATTAGCCATACAGAATAAATTGTATGGAATTTGATCATGAAATTTAAGATTTCAGTGTTACTGACAGCGTTACTGTCGGTGGGGTTAGTGGCGTGTAATGATGACAACGACAATCACAAAACAAACACTCCAGTAGAGGAAGTGGTCGAAGCAACGCCTGAAACGATTAAGTTAAGTTTATTGGGGCGCTATGAAACCAATGTTTTCGCTAAAAGTGCTGCTGAAATTCCCGCTTATGATGCCGCTAGCAAACGGCTCTTTGTGGTTAATGCCCAAAAGGGCTTAGTCGATGTCTTAGATGCATCTAAACCTGAAAAGCCAGTTCATCTTGCAGAGCTTTCTGCCCGTACTTATTTAGCCAATTCGGAAGTGAACAGCGTTGCGGTTAAAAATGGCATTGTTGCGATTGCGGTCCAAGCCGAGAAAAAAACTGATACAGGTATTGTGGTATTTTTTAATGCCAAAGACTTAAGTTTTATCAGCAAAGTTACCGTGGGTTCTTTGCCCGATATGTTGACTTTTAGCCCAGATGGCAAAACTGTTTTGGTCGCCAATGAAGGTGAACCAAATGATGACTACTCAGTTGATCCTGAAGGTTCAGTCAGCATTATTGATATCAGCAATATTCAACAGCCCAAAGCCAGCGTAGCGGACTTTAAGGCATGGAATACACAAAAGGCGGATTTAATCGCTAAAGGTGTGCGTATTTTTGGACCAAATGCGAGTGTGGCTCAGGATTTAGAACCAGAATATATAACCATTTCTGCAGACAGCAAAACTGCGTGGGTCACGCTGCAAGAAAACAATGCGATTGCACGAATAGATATCGCTCAGCAGAAAGTCACCGATATTTATCCATTGGGTTATAAAGATCATGGGCAAATTGGTAATGAACTGGATGTCAGTGATAAAGACAAAAAGATCGATATCAAAACATGGGCTGGCTTGGTTGGTATGTATCAACCTGACTCGATTGCCAATTATCAAGCCAATGGTCAAACCTATTTGGTTACTGCGAATGAAGGTGATGCAAGAGCTTGGTTAAAAGATTCAGATGCATATTTTGGCGGTGATACCAGCAAAGGTTTTGTCGAAGAAATACGTGTGAAAGATTTATTCAAGAGCAGTGGTTTTACCAATAAAGTGAAAGACGAATATCCAGCACATTTGCAGAAAATTGCGGTGGGCGTCAAAGGTGCGAGATTGAATGCCGCAGTATTTGGTTATTGTGGGGCAACGACAACAGATGCAAAAGGATGTCGTGAAGATAGCCAATTAGGCCGTTTAAAAGTAACTTGGACCAAGGGTTACCAGATGTCTGCGGATGGTACCCCAAAACTGGATGCAGATGGTTATTTGGTCTATGACAAGCTTTACGCTTATGGTGCACGTTCATTCAGTATCTGGAATACTCAAGGTCAAATGATCTGGGACTCTGGTAGCGAATTCGAAAAGAAAATAGCAGAGCTTTTCCCGAATTACTTTAATACTGATCATGAGGAAGTAGCGTTTGATAAACGAAGTGCAGCTAAAGGTCCTGAGCCTGAGGGTATTGCTATCGGTACGATTGGGAAGAAAACTTTTGCTTTTATTGGCTTAGAGCGGATGAGTGGGGTGATGGTGTATGACATTAGCACACCGAATAAACCGAAGTTTATTGAATATTTTACGACGCGTAATTTTGTTGAAACCGATGCTGCAAAACAGGGCGATTTAGGACCCGAAGGTTTGATTTTCATAACAGCAAAAGACTCACCAAACGGCAAGCCTTTATTGGTGGTGGGTAATGAAGTCAGTGGTTCAACTGCGGTATATCAAGTGAATGTACAATAAGTCTTAGATATAAAAAAAGCGGGTCGATGTGATCCGCTTTTTTTATATGGGGTGGTTTTAAACTTCAATATGGCTGGGTGTATTTAAGTTTTTAATCACACTTGAAATCTGTTCCAGTGTTTCACAAATAATCACTTTGGCACGGTGCTGCGGTGGTAAGAAGCCTTCTTCAACCGCATGATCAAGCTGTGCAATCAAGGCATCATAAAAACGGTTTACGTTATAAATGATCATCGGTTTCTGGTGCTGGTTGAGTTGTCCCCAAGTGGCAATTTCCAGAATCTCTTCAAAAGTTCCCAAACCACCTGGTAGAGCAATAAAGGCACTGGCACGTTCAGCCATTAGGGCTTTGCGTTCATGCATGCTACTGACAATATGCAGTTCGGTTAGTTTATGGTGGGCAATTTCATAATCCAGCATAAATTCTGGTATCACACCAACTACTTCGCCACTATGTTCCAGTACGGTATCTGCCACTTGTCCCATTAAGCCAATACTGGCACCACCGTAGACTATACCGAAGCCTTGATTGGCAATATGCTGGGCAAGTTCAATGGCCTTGTCTCGGTAAATTGGCTTGTTGCCTGTACGTGAACCGCAATATAGCGCAATAAGAGATTGGGTCGTTATGGGAGTCGGGTTAATGCTTTTTTTCTCTGTCATTCTTAATACACTATTCATTCGTTTATTTTCACCTTATCATTTTCATTGTGCTTGTCTAGGCTAAATCAGGTTTGTGACAGTTTTATGCACACTTTACATACAATGGGCTTTTGATGTACCTCGAAAGAATTTGAAAACATCCTCAACACAAAAAAAGATGAATTTCACTGCAATCTTGCCTATACTGAAAATCCTTTTATTAATCTTTGTCCCTCTATGAGTAGTGGTTGTTGTCGCTCCGCATTGTTCTTATTTCCTAAAAAAAATGTTTTGGCTGTTTGTGCCGACCTTTTAAAATCTCAACTTCATAACAATATTGCTGATTTTGCAGAGGGGTCACCTCAATGATTCTTGAATGGATGTCTGATCCAGCTGCATGGGTTGGCTTAGCCACATTGGTGGTGCTTGAAATTGTATTAGGTATTGATAACCTCGTTTTTATTGCAATTCTGGCAGAGAAATTACCACCAGAACAACGCAATGCTGCTCGTAGAGTAGGTTTGATTCTCGCCTTGCTGATGCGTTTGGGATTGCTTGCGGCAATTGCATGGGTCGTGACACTCACTGAACCACTGTTTCATATTTTTGATCATGCCTTTTCTGGTCGTGACCTAATTTTATTGTTTGGTGGTGTGTTCTTATTATTTAAGGGCACCATGGAGCTGCATGAGCGAATTGAGGGGCACCAAACACTGAAAGAAGAAAATCCAGTGCATGCCACTTTCTGGATGGTTATTGTTCAGATTGTAGTTTTAGATGCAGTCTTTTCTTTAGATAGTGTGATTACTGCGGTTGGTATGGTGAAGCATCAAAGTGTAATGATGCTGGCAATGATTATTGCTGTTGGTATTATGCTTTGGGCATCAAAACCACTGATGGACTTTGTGAATAAGCACCCAACCGTGGTGATTCTGTGTCTTGGCTTCCTGATGATGATTGGTTTCTCATTGGTGGTTGAAGGCTTTGGTTTCCATATTCCAAAAGGTTATTTATACGCTGCGATTGGTTTCTCGGTGTTGGTGGAAATGGTCAACCAAACCATGCGTCGTAACCAAGAGAAATTGGTGACGACCACCGATTTACGTTACCGCACCGCCTCTGCCGTACTGCGTATGTTGGGCAGTAAGGGCAATGGTAACGAAAGTCAGAACAAAGAAGCAGAAGATGTTTTAGCGACTCAAGCTTATGCCAAAGAAGTCTTTGATGAAGACAATGGCGTATATCACAGTGTCTTGGTTCAAGGGGTATTGGGTTTATCTGAGCGTCCAGTCAAGTCGGTGATGACACCGCGTCCAGAGTTGGAGTGGCTAGACTTGGATGATGATCCAGCTGAGTTAAAAGAACGTTTAATGGCAATGACCCATTCGCGTTTGATCATTGCCCGTGGTGAGTTAGACAATATCGAAGGTATTGTTCTCACCCATAAAGTATTGAATGAATATATCGAAACTGGTGCGATTGATTTCAGTAAACACTTACGCGAACCTGTGATTGTGCATGAAAATGCACAAGTGTTGATGGTGATGGAGCAATTACGTCAAGCACCATTACAAATGGCGATTGTCCTGAACGAATATGGTTCGATTGAAGGGATAGCCACTCCAATTGATATGCTAGAAGCGATTGCGGGTGAATTCCCTGATGAAGATGAATTGGAAGCAACTGCAGAAAGTCTAGATGACGGTTCTATGTTGTTAGAAGGTTCAACCGACATTCGTCACGTTTCTTTGTTATTGGGCAAAGATTTGGTCGACGAAAGCGAAGAATACTCAACCTTGTCGGGTTATATCTTATTCCATCTGGGTCGTTTACCTGAAAATGGTGACATGATTGAAGTCGATGGCTATCGTTTTGAAGTGGTGACAATGGATGGGCACAAGATTGAAAAAGTGCGCATCCTTGCGAAAGAGAAGACAACCGAGAAATAATTAAGCTTTAGCAAATAGCCTTTGAGTTTGACCTTGTGGTACAAGGTTTTTCTCAGGGCTATTTTCATTTGAGAATTGGAAATGACACCATCACAAAATTGTCCATGTGGGCAGGGGCGATATGCTGCATGTTGTCAGCCGTTGCACTTAAAACAGCAAGTTGCTCAAACTGCGGAGCAATTGATGCGCTCACGTTATAGTGCTTTTGCATTGCAACAGATTGACTATATTCTGCAAACGACAGCCTTGGGGCAGCAAAGCGCTTTAGATCGGGCAGCGATTGCCGACTGGAGCCAATCGAATCAATGGCTCAAACTGGACGTGGTGCAGCATCAACCCAAGCTGGATAAAACCCATGCGCTGGTTGAGTTCAAGGCACATTATCATGATGGTAAACAGGCCCATATTCATCATGAAATTTCACATTTTGTATTGCATCAACAACAGTGGTATTTCCTTGACCCGACTCTAGACATGCAAATCACCATGAAACAACCCTGCATTTGTGGCTCAGGGAAAAAATTTAAGCAATGTTGTGCGCAATTCATCTAAGTTTGTCTTAGAATAGCGCACACTTTTACGCCTGATTTAGGGATGTAGGCAGATGTTACTCACCGTAATTTATATTATTGCCATTACTGCGGAAGCGATGACAGGTGCATTGTCCGCAGGTCGACGCAGTATGGACTGGTTTGGTGTGGTACTGATTGCCTGTGTCACGGCATTAGGTGGTGGCTCAGTACGTGATGTGCTGCTCGGGCATTATCCTTTAACCTGGGTCAAGCATCCTGAATATTTAGTACTGACCTGTATTGCTGCCTTTGTCACGATTATTATTGCCAAATGGATGCGCCATCTGCGTAATATCTTCTTGGTACTCGATGCCTTAGGTTTAATTGGTTTTACTATTATTGGTTGCCAGATTGCCTTGTCGATGGGGCATGGTTTTGTGGTGTCAGCGGTTGCAGGGGTACTCACTGGAGTGTCGGGTGGTATTCTGCGCGATATTCTGTGTAATGACGTCCCTTTGGTGTTCCGTCGTGAGCTCTATGCCAGTATTTCCTTTGTTGCGGTAATTTGTTATTGGGTATGCTTGGAAGTCGGTTTACCACACGATCTTACTGTGATTTTTACCTTGGTATTTGGCTTTACGCTACGTTTGATTGCAATTTATTTTGGTTTGGAAATGCCGAAATTTATTTATAAAGAAGATGATGCCGAGTCTGCTTCTTCCACAGATGAGCATTGATTTTTCTAAGTTAAAAGAAAAATATATGACAAGAGCAAAAAATATTATCTTGAATAGCGGCTTTATGCCACTTGTCAGCTTCTAAATCATGAAGAATGTTTAAGTTTTGAGGCATTGTAATCTTCCTAAGACACCATTTGACGTTTAAACAACAACAAGGACTTGTCACAACGCTTTCATCCACATAGCATACAAAACATTGACGATAATAAATGATTTTGGATGACTCGCTGAAATGACCAGCCTTGCACATCATGCAACAGAAAACCGTTCCGTAGCCGAATTCACTGAACAGGCTTACTTGAACTATGCCATGTACGTGATTATGGATCGTGCATTGCCCCATATCAGTGATGGTTTAAAACCTGTACAGCGCCGTATTGTCTATGCGATGAGCGAGCTGGGCTTAAAATCGACGGGTAAGCCGAAAAAATCGGCACGTACCGTCGGTGACGTACTCGGTAAATACCATCCGCATGGTGACTCAGCCTGTTATGAAGCGATGGTGTTGATGGCACAGCCATTTAGCTATCGTTACCCACTGGTTGAGGGTCAGGGCAACTGGGGTTCACCTGATGATCCAAAATCATTCGCGGCAATGCGTTATACCGAAGCTAAACTTTCGGCTTATAGTGAATTATTGCTGAGTGAGCTTGGGCAGGGCACCAGTGAATGGCAAGATAACTTCGATGGTTCAATGAAAGAGCCAATCACGTTGCCTGCACGTATTCCCAATATTTTATTGAATGGTACCACGGGTATCGCGGTAGGGATGGCAACCGATATCCCACCACATAACTTGCGTGAAGTGGTGAAAGGCACGATTGCACTGATTCGCAATCCTGAAACCACAGATGAAAAATTAGCAGAATATATTCCTGCGCCAGATTTACCGACCAAAGCTGAAATTATTACTCCGCCTGAAGAATTACTGAAAATTCAAACCACAGGTCGTGGTAGTTACCGTGTTCGAGCAGTATATACGGTCGAGAAAAATGAAATCGTGATTAGCGAATTACCCTATCAGGTTTCTGGTTCAAAGGTTGTGACCCAAATTGCCGATCAAATGATTGCCAAGAAGTTGCCACTGGTTGCCGATATTCGTGATGAATCTGATCATCGGAATCCAACGCGTTTGGTAATTGTGCTGCGCTCGAATCGTGTCGATGCAGAAACGGTAATGAGTCACTTGTTTGCGACGACTGATTTGGAATCAAGCTATCGTGTCAACCTGAACATGATTGGAGCCGACGGTCGCCCACAGGTGAAATCGATTCGCCGAATCTTGTTAGAGTGGATTGAGATCCGTAAGCAAACGGTAACGCGTCGTTTGCAATATCATTTAACCAAAATTGAAAAGCGTTTACATATCTTGGCTGGTCTTTTAATTGCCTACTTAGATATTGATACCGTGATTCGGATTATTCGTGAAGAAGACCAGCCAAAACCTGAATTGATGCAGCATTTTGGCATTGATGAAATTCAAGCTGAAGCCATTTTAGAACTCAAGCTCCGCCATTTAGCCAAACTTGAAGAAATGGAAATTCGCCGTGAGCAAGAAGAACTGGAAGCTAAAGCTGCCATTATTCGTGAGCAATTGGCAAATCCTGAATCATTGAAAAATCTTATTATCAGTGAGTTAAAAGAAGACGCGAAAAAATTTGGTGACGATCGTCGTTCACCAATCGTTGCTCGCGCAGACGCGGTTCAGATTAAAGAACAAGATTTAATGCCAGCAGAAGCGGTGACTGTGGTCTTGTCAGAAGCAGGTTGGGTGCGTGCTGCCAAAGGGGCGGAAGTAGATGCTGCAAATCTTAACTTCCGAGCGGGAGACCAATATTTAAGTCATGCGGTGGGTAAAACCAATCAGCGTGTGTACTTCTTAGATCAAACAGGACGTAGTTATGCCTTGCCGATTAGCAGTTTGCCTTCTGCTCGTGGCTTAGGTGAGCCGCTTAGTTCAAAACTGTCTCCAGCCAGTGGTGTTTCATTTATCCAAGTCTTTATTGAGGATGATAATAATGAATTACTCGCTGTCAGCTCAAAAGGTTACGGCTTTAAAACCCAGGCCGCGCAATTGGATACCAATGCCAAAGCAGGTAAGGCATTCTTGACAGTTGCAGATAAGGGAACTGCTTTGCCATTACTGCCGATTCAGCAGGCAACTCATGTTGCGATTCTAAGTTCATCAGGACGTTTATTGATTATTGATTTAGCTGAACTTCCAGTTCTGAATAAAGGTAAAGGTAACAAGTTGATACAACTTGATGAAAAAGAGCAAATTTTATCCATGACAACCCTGACGTTAGATGAAATAATCCAAGTCGCTGCAGGACAACAGCATCTAAAACTGAAAGGCGATGATTTACAAAAATATCTAGGAAAAAGAGCAACAAAGGGGCAACTTTTACCACGTGGATATCAAAAAGCAAATAGACTCTTCATTCAGAGATAAGGCTAGTATTCTGTGATACAAATACGTTATATATGACAATGTATTCATATTGTTTGAATAGATTGACAGGGCAATTCAAAAAGTTAAAAAAAATGTTTTGTCATGGACGTAACGTTGTTACATTTTTAAGGATTACCACTCGGAGATAATGGCATTATGGAAAAGATTTGGTTTGCTGAATACCAAAAGACAGGAATTCCAGAAACAGTTGAACTGCCTGCTGAAAACACCTCACTTGTTGATATTTTTGAACGCAATTTCCAAAAATTTGGTTCACGCGATGCCTTTATCTTCATGGATAAAGTTTTAACGTTTAATGAATTAGAAGTCGCTAGCCGTAAATTTGCTGCTTATTTACAAAGCTTAGGCTTAGCAAAAGGAACACGTGTTGCGGTAATGATGCCGAACGTTTTCCAATATCCAGTGGTGGCTTTAGGTGTGTTTCGCGCAGGTTTAGTGCTTGTAAACGTGAATCCATTGTACACAGCGCGTGAGCTTGAGCATCAATTGAATGACTCTGGTGCGGAAGCATTGGTGATCATTGAAAACTTTGCCAGCGTTTATCAAAGCATTATTGGTAAAACACCCGTGAAGCATGTTGTGGTGGCTTCAGTGGGTGATATGTTGGGTACGCTGAAAGGCACATTGGTCAACTTTGTGTTACGTAAAGTTCGTAAGCAAATCCCAGCGTGGAATATCCCAGGTCACACTAAATTTAATGCTGCATTAAATAAAGCTAATCCAAGCAATTATAAACGTCCAAGTTTAACTTTGAGCGATACGGCTGTACTGCAATACACAGGTGGTACAACAGGTGTTTCTAAAGGTGCTGAATTGACGCATCGTAACCTTGTTGCAAATTTACTTCAGTGTGAAGCAATTTTCTCAAGTAAGTTTGGTGCTTCTGACAGTGCCAAAGGTGACCGCATTGTTTGTGCATTACCGCTTTATCACATCTTTGCGTTCATGGTATGTGCGCTTTACGGTATGTATAAAGGCCAAGCGAATATCTTGATTCCAAATCCACGTGACTTGCCAGCAGTGGTTGGTGAATTACGTAAATACCAGCCATCATTCTTCCCAGCAGTAAACACATTGTTTAATGCTTTAGTGAACAATGAAGAGTTCAAACAACTTGACCATAGCAATCTGAAGATGGCGATGGGCGGTGGTATGGCGGTATTGCCTTCAACTGCGGCAGCATGGAAAAAGATCACAGGTACAACCATTATTGAAGGTTATGGTCTATCTGAGACTTCGCCTGTTGCAACAGCGAATCCACCTGCAACAACTGAATTCAGTGGCACCATTGGTATTCCATTACCATTAACTGAAGTTGCGATCTTGGATGATGACGGTAATGAAGTCGCACTGGGTGAACAAGGTGAGATCTCAATCCGTGGTCCACAAGTCATGAAAGGTTATTGGAACCGTCCAGATGAAACAGCAAAAGTCATGACTGCTGATAATTTCTTCCGTACAGGTGATATCGGTGTCATGGATTCACGTGGTTATGTGAAGATTGTTGACCGTAAGAAAGACATGATCTTGGTATCTGGTTTTAACGTTTATCCAAGTGAAATTGAAGAAGTGATTGCGAAACATCCTAAAGTATTGGAAGTGGCTGCAATTGGCGTTCCAGATGAAAAATCAGGTGAAGTGCCAAAATTATTCATCGTGAAAAAAGATCCTTCTTTAACCACTGAAGAAATTATTGCTTATGCAAAACAAAACCTAACAGGTTATAAGTGCCCACGTTATGTTGAGTTTATGGAAGAATTACCGAAGTCAAACGTAGGTAAAATCTTACGTAAAGACTTACGTAAACCAGCTTAAGTACAGTAAATAAAAAAACGCTGCAATCGCAGCGTTTTTTTTATTTGGATTTATTTGGTGCTATTTGATTTCATTAACCAGCGGTCTATATAAGGTCGTCCAATACCGACAATGCCGACAAAAACCACCATCGTCGCGAGTTGGAAACGTAAACGGGTTGGATCAATGCCATTAAAGCTAAAATAATTATCAGCAATAGCATACAGCACAATTCCTGCTAGCCAGTGCCATAGAGTCAAACGGTAAATGCCAACGGCATAAAAGGCAATAGTTAGAATCACAAATGTGCCTAAGGTGGATTGCCAATTTAGATTGGCGCAAATCACACTGAGTAGAAATGCCATGATAGGGAGCACAACTTTCAGCACACGATCAACCAAGAGTTGATGTTGTCGTTGTTGTGCCAAAACATCAAACATTTCTTTTTGATCTTGCTGCTGCATAGTTTGACCTTAAAACTGTATGAAAAAACACAACTTTTACACAAAAACGCGGTGTAAAAGAAACGCTTGTAGAACAAGCATAAATGAAAGTTCAATAAATTATAGATTATGATAGCATGATCAGAAGAACTTCAAATGATGGATGTCAGCATGCAAGGTATTAGCGGCATTATATTGATGATTATAGTCGCATGTTTGTTGCCGTATGTATTTACCTTGATTGCAAAATCAAAAGGTGGTTTTCAAGCAAAAGATAATCAAAATCCGCGCGAGTTTTTAGCTAAAACAACAGGGTTGTCTGCACGAGCCAATGCCGTGCAACAAAATAGCTTTGAAAGTTTACCTTTGTTTATTGCTGCGATTTTGATGGCAGAATATATGGTTGTGCCGGAACGCTTTATTCTTACCTTGGGCTGGGCTTACATCGTATTCCGTGTGATTTACGGCATTTGTTATCTAGCCAATTTAGCGACTTTACGTTCAATCATTTGGTTTTTCTCTCTGCTTTGTCCAATTTTACTGTTCGTGATCACAATCAAAATGACCTGATTGCCGTTGGTTATAAAATTCTCCAGCTGTTTGCATATCTAGCATCATTTTCATTGTATTCACGTTATAATCTGTCCGATTTACATCTGACTTCACAATATTAAACGAGTGTTGATATGAGTTATAGCAATATTCCTGCGGGTAAAGACGCACCTAATGACATCTATGTCATCATCGAAATTCCTGCAAATGCAGCGCCAATCAAATATGAAATCGATAAAGATTCAGATGCGTTATTTGTAGACCGTTTCATGGGTACAGCAATGTTCTACCCAGCAAACTACGGTTATGTACCAAATACATTGTCTGAAGATGGTGACCCATTAGACGTACTTGTTGTAACTCCACATCCTGTTGCTGCTGGTTCTGTGATTCGTTGCCGTCCAGTAGGCAAATTAAAAATGGAAGATGATGGTGGTATCGATGCGAAATTAATCGCTGTTCCACACGAAAAATTATCTCCACTTTATAAAGATGTTCAAGAATATACGGATCTTCCGCCATTATTGATCAGCCAAGTTGAGCATTTCTTTGCTCACTACAAAGATTTAGAGCCTGGTAAGTGGGTAAAAATCAGTGGTTGGGAAGGTGCTGACGTTGCGAAAGCTGAAGTACTTAAAGCAATCGAAGCTGCTAAAAAGTAACTTTGAGATGCTCGACCAGAGTTTAAAAATTTAAAATCTGGTCATAAAAAAAACTCCATTCATTTGAATGGAGTTTTTTTATTGCTTGATCAACTGTGAATTAGAATAATTTCACAGGGATATCAAGCCAGATACGCCATTCGTTGGTATCACCGATATAAGTCTGATCATACGCATCGCTTGCACGGTAGTACGAGTGACGTAAACGTAAGCTCGCATCTTTGGCAAAACCAGATTGAACGGTGTATTTCACTTGGTTAAAGAATTCACGTTCAGTTGCATTATCTGCTGTACGTACACGGGCAATAACCTGATCACTTGCATTTTTAACTGCTGCATTTGCATCGATATCCCAGCCATAGACAAAGGCTGTAGTCCAGCTTAAGCCTGGTACACCGAAGCTACCAAAATCAAGGCTATATTGAAGTTGAGCAGATTTTTCATCGTTACCAATAAAGTCAGATAGGTAAGAGTTTGGAAGGTAGATTGTCTGGTGACCATCACCTACACCTTTACCAAGACCATAGTCATAACCAGCATTACCACTGTTTTGTTGATAGGCAACCATTACAGTATGTGGGCCAGTGTTATATGTTGTAGATATTGCCCAAATAGAGTTTTGGAACTTATCATCTGCTGAACCAATATAAGAATATAGGCTGTCATTTGATTTACGATCCCAGTCAGTATGGTAACCGCTAAAGTCATAAGTTAATGAACTATTATTAGCTAAAGCTTGTTTAAAGTTCACGTTTGCGTAATGACGTTCTAAACGATCTTTGATATCAGTACCGTAGTAAGCTGTATTTAATTGATCGTTTACTTTGTATTTAGCACCCCAAACGACTGCTTGGTCTAAGCGGTTGCCATCAGATTTAATTTGGTCAGAATATTGGTTTTTTGTGAATTTACCTGCAGTTAACTCTAAGCCATTAATTTCACGGCTGTTTGCTAGTACACCTTCAAAATATTCAGGAACTAGACGAGCAGTGTTACTTGCTAAAACAGGTAAATCAAGGATTTGTGTACCGTAGGTCACGGTCGTATTAGAAATACGTGCTTTTACAAAACCGCCACCACGTGCCCAATGGTCATATGCGTCACCCGCACCATCTACACCATTTAGGCGTTCGCGTGGGATCATGCCGTTACCAGCATTTTTGTTTGAGCCTAATTTAAAAGACGCATCACCAATAATACCCGCACCAAAGCCAACTAAACCTTGAGTAAAACCAGTTTCCAGTTTTACCATTGCCGTCTGAGCATATGAGCTAGTGTCTTCGACACCATTCTTTTTGTCACGATTTAAATAACCAGTACGGAATAAAATATCCCCTTTGGCATCTTCAACAAGTCCTTTTGCTTCGCTTTGTTCGCTTGCATATGTTGAGGTAATTAACGCGGCATTAATCAAAACCGCTAAAGTAAGTTTATTTGCCTTTGGCATAGCTCGCCTCATTAAAAAAAATAAATTTGGGATAGAACCGAAATTTTGACCAATTGTATAAGTTATGCATAAAAAAGATAGATTTTTATTAAAATAATTTAATTAATATTAAATAAAATACTTATATAATTTTATGATTTGTTTCTCGTTTAAAAAAACATCAAATTAAATTTAAGATAATGATTTTTATATCTAATTTAATTTATTTTGGTTGTAAAATAAGCTGTATATTTTTTGATTTATTTTTATAAAAATATGTGATTTATTGCATTATTTTTTCTTTTTATTTAATGAGTTATTTTTTCTTTGTTTAAAAAATAAGCGTATCGGTTTGCAAAAAATACCATCCCGACGAATGGCAGTGACTGATCAATCCAAAAGTTACAGATGTTCAGGTTAATTTAAGTTTTTTGCCAATGCACCTTTATGATACATCGCTGCTTTTTTCCATAAAATGCTTGTCTTTTGAGCGGCTCAGTTGATTTGACCCCAAATACTATGCATCTTTTTTGTGCAATAAATGTTCTATATTTTTCTGTTGCTTCTAAATAGTTCAAAAAAACTGATTTGTTTTTGATAAGTGCCAATTCCAAGACACTCTTGATTGAACTTCAGCACCTTTATGAGACAAGATCGAGATTTAACGCAGTTTTTATAAAGTTGGCACAGCAATTGCTAATTACTTTGCGATGCAATTTAAAACATAAATCAGTCGAATATCCATCATGGGGGAGATCAATATGATGAAATTTGCATGTAAAGCAATCGCGTTGAGTATTTGTGCAGTGACTTCGACTTTTGCTATGGCGGAAGAAACAAATACATTATCTCAATACGGCCTTAGCTTTTCTGGAACCGCTGCGTTAACGACTGATTATCGTTATCGTGGTATTACTCAAACTGAAGGTGATCCTGCAGTACAAGGTGGATTCGCATTAACGCATTCATCTGGCTTATATGCGGGTGTTTGGGCTTCAAATGTACATTTTAGTGCAGACAACCCAACTCATTTAGAGCTTGATCCATATGTCGGTTATGCAACTGAACTTCCATTTGCTGGTAAACCGACTTTAGATGTGGGTTTATGGTACTACGGTTATCCAAGTTCATCGGATATAAACTGGTTAGAGTTATACGCTAAGCTAGGTTTTAAAAATGTATTGGCATCTGGCGACAGTTTACTAGGTGCTTTGAACTATACCAATGATTTTGCAGGTACTGACGAAAACGGTTGGTATGTAAATGCAACCTATAATGTGCCTTTTGCAGATACTGGTTTTGGTGGTGTGGCAAGTGTGGGTTACACCAAAGTGGATAACTATGACTTTAGTGACACTGGTGCTGAAGATGACAACTATGTGGACTGGAAAGTTGGGGTAACTTATAGTGTCAAATCGGTATCTGGTTTAACGGCTGAGTTAGCAGCTGTGGGAACCAATATTGACGCGGATGCTCAACCATATAAACGTGGTACTGAAACAGGTGCAGTGTTTACTCTAACTAAAGCATTCTAAGTTTCTTTGAGTAATTAAGAAATAAAAAAGCCAGCATTGTTGCTGGCTTTTTTATTTCTTGAGCATAGAGGTATTAAGCCTGATTAAAATATAGATAGCCCCATTCTGATAATCAGAAAAACTAAAAGGACAAGAAAAAATAATCTGATAAATTGGCTGCCATAGCGTAATGCCAGAAAAACACCCACTAAAGAACCCATGATATTACAGGCGGCGATTGTTAATCCGATTTCCCACAAGACATGACCTGTAGGGATAAAAAATAACAGTGCTGCGCTAAATGTCCCAAGGTTTACAATTTTTGCGGAGGCAGATGCATTGAGAAAATCAAAACCAAACACTTTGACGAATAGAAAAAGAAGAAAGCTGCCACTCCCAGGTCCAAAAATACCATCATAAAAGCCTATTAATCCTCCAAAAAGGATGCCGAGACAGATTTCTTTATGCCCGCATTTGACATAAGTACTTTGTGCACCTAAGTCCTTCTTTAAAAAAGTATAAATGGCCATCATGATGAGTAAAAAGAAAATGACATACGTCATCAATTGTTTTGGTATATAGGCAGTGGTCATTGCACCAATAAATGCGAATATAAATGCTGCTAGCATCGTGGGAATCAGAAGCTTCCACACAAAAGTGATTTTACGAACATATCTAAAAATCGAGGCTGTAGTTCCAGCCCAAACTGCTAATTTATTGGTGCCAAAAACAGTTGCAATACTATGCTGTGGCAATGCATGTAACAGCGCTGGAATTTGTACTAAACCACCACCACCTACTGCGGCATCGATTAGGCCACCACAGAAGGCAAAGAGTCCTAAAGTAAATAGGGCGGTTTCGTTGATCATAAAAAATCAGCCAATCTGAGGACAAATGATATTGTTGTGTATGTTTTATTCAGTGTTTTAAATAACAATCTAACGGCATGATTAAAACATTGTTTGCTTGGCTTTGTTGTTTTTTTATGCAGATTAAAAATAAAGGTTTGAATGAATGAAAGTTCTTTACTCGGCTAAAACAGTGCTTTTGTGCGCTATGTCGAGTACCAATAGCCCATTTTGGTTGCAAGATTTCCTTATTTTTTGCAATACAAATACCGCTATAAACCAAAAATTTCACCTTTCACTTTTTAGTTATTGATTTTATTGGTATTTATTTTTATTTAAGCTTGGCACAGCATTTGCTAAATAGCTGGTGATGCAATTTAAAACTTAAAAATCAATTGAGTATCTAAAATATAGGGGGAGACCAATATGATGAAATTTGCATGCAAGGCTGCTGTACTGGGAATGCTGACCACAGCATCAACTTTGAGTTTGGCTGAGGAAACTAAACTACCATTTCCTGGCACAATTACAGGAAATGTTAATGTTGTGTCTAGCTATAATTTACGTGGCATGACCAACTCGCCAGAAAGCGATACACCAGCGGTTCAAGGGGGGCTGGATTATAGTCATGACAGTGGATTCTATCTGGGCTATTGGTTTTCGACTTTAACCGCTGCCTATGCTGATTTTAATACTTCCCCAACCGATGTGAAGGAAGAGAAAAAGTCCTTCGAGAATGATTTTTATGCAGGATATAAAGGCAAAATTACCGAAGATCTTGGCTATCAAATTGGGGGAACGGTTTATTACTATTATCCAGGTTGGGAGTCGACAGGCTATGAAACCATCTTGGGGCTAAGTTATAAAGATTTCAGCATTACCGCACAGACCTTATTAAATAATGTTACCTTTGGAAACAAGGGCGATACCTATTTCTTGGCGACGTATGCGCCAAAACTTGCAGGTGGTTTTACAGGGAAAGCACAAGTTGCAGCCTATTATTATGGCGACGACGATGAATATCTGGCTTATCAAGCCAAAGCTGGTGATGTGACCAAAACAGATTTTGCCTTCCGTCATGCAACACTGGGTTTATCGCACCCATTGGGCAATACGGGCGCAACTTGGAGTCTGGATTATATTTTCGGTGGTTATACTCGTGATGAAACCAAACAAAAGAATAAAGTGGTATTAGCCCTTGGTTATGCGTTCTAACTTATTCTTATCAATAAAAAAGCGATCTTTAGGTCGCTTTTTTATTTTTGCTGGCCGCGATAGGACAATGCTTCAGTAATATGTTGACTACTGATTGACTCACTCTGAGCTAAATCTGCAATGGTTCGAGCCACTCTTAACACCCGATGATAGGCACGAGCAGAAAGGTTGAGCCGCTGTTGTGCCATTTCAATAATTTTCGTCGAGCTGTTATCTAACGAAGCATGCTGTTCTAATAATTTGGGTGAGAGTGCCTGATTTAAACACTGTTGTCTTTGGATCTGTTTTTCATAAGCATGGATAACCCGTTGTCGTACCGTGTCAGAGTTTTCGGTTGGGGTTCGATCCTGTAATTCTTGTGCCTGTAAGGGCGGTACATCAATGTGCAAATCAATACGATCTAATAAAGGACCAGAAATTCGATTTTGATAACGCTGAATGCTTTCTGCTGAACATTGGCAGCGGCTATCTTGATTAAAAGCATAACCACAAGGACAAGGATTCATTGCGGCAATAAATTGAAAATTTGCAGGAAAGGTCATTTGCCGTGCTGCTCGTGAAATCACAATCTCTTTGGACTCCAGTGGTTGACGTAAGACTTCGAGGACTTTTCGGTCAAACTCAGGCAACTCATCCAAAAATAAAACACCTAAATGCGCCAAGGTGATTTCACCAGGTTTGGGCTGGGAACCACCGCCAACCAAAGCAATTGCAGATGCGGTATGGTGTGGTGCTCTAAATGGTCTTTGTCCAAAAGTATGTTGTGCGTTAGCAACCGAATAAATACTTGCAACTTCTAAGTTTTCGCGTGCATTCAAAGGGGGCAAAATAGAAGGAAGGCGTGAAGCCAACAGTGTTTTTCCAGTCCCTGGGGGCCCTTTAAACAATAATGAGTGCCCACCGGCGGCAGCAATTTCCAAAGCACGACGTGGGCGAAGTTGTCCTTTTACATCGGCAAGATCGAATTGATAATAGGAGGCGGCTGCGGTTATTCTTTGTGGTGCAGCTTGAATCTGGGAATTGCCCGAAAAATGTGCACAAACCTCTTGTAGATGATTGGCTGCATAGACTTCAAAATTGGGAAGCTGGTTGGCTTCATCTAAATTTGCAGTTGGTAGTAATAAGCGATGTTGGGCGTGTTGACAAGCCATCGCAATGGTCAATGCACCTGATATGGGGCGTAAATGTCCATCTAATGCCAGTTCACCAATAAATTCAAAGCCTTCAGTGCTATTTTCTGGTAACTGTCCTGAAGCGATCAGAATACCGAGCGCAATCGGTAAGTCGAGTCTGGAACCATCTTTAGGTAAATCCGCAGGCGCTAAATTAATGGTTAAGCGCTTGGTTGGAAACTGAAAACCGCTATTAATGATGGCTGAGCGGACACGGTCTTTACTTTCACGTACTGCAGCTTCGGGTAACCCGACAATTGTGAGTGAAGGCAAGCCTGAACTAATGTGGACTTCAACTTCAATTTGCGGGGCATGTAGCCCCAATAAGCCTCTCGTATAGATCTTGGCAAAAGACATCTTATTATTGTTCCATTGTGGTGCTTTATTTTTAATCATTTTCCAGTGCTGATTGCACCGAATTGGTGCTTATTTTTTATTCTGAACGATTTCCTCAAGTATTTTCATCTGTTGCTGAAGTTCAGTAAGGCGTTGATTGGCTATATTGAGTGCAGTTCTTTGACGGTCGAGTTCTTGCTTAGAGACAAGATCTAGTTTTTCGATACTTTCATTCAATAATGCACGTAAGTTTTTTTCTAAATCTTTTTTAGGTTGGTCTACTTGCTGCAAAATTGCCTGTAAAAGAGTCTCAATCATAAAGTGCTCAATAGGTTATGTACATTTGCTACTCAGTGTATCACTGCTGGATCTAATCCTCTAGCACAGTTCGGGACAGAAGGATGAGTGACTCTATGATTTTATTCAATATCGTGAAATGAAACTTATTTTCAGTGCACTATCTACATCTTCAAGGCTAAATAGGTTATAAAGAAAGCTTGTGCTCAATATTTAAAAATCCCCAACCTTTAAATATTGGCATGAAAATTGAACATAAAACCTTACTGGTGAAAATAAGCCGAAGGAAAACAAACATGAAGCTTGTAACTGCAATTGTAAAACCATTTAAATTAGATGATGTGCGTGAAGCACTCTCTGAAATTGGTGTTCAAGGGATTACCGTAACTGAAGTCAAAGGTTTCGGACGTCAAAAAGGTCATACTGAATTGTATCGTGGTGCAGAGTATGTCGTTGATTTCTTACCGAAAGTAAAAATTGAAATTGCGATTAGTGATGAAATGGTTGATGCAGTCATTGAATCAATTACTCGTGTCGCAAGCACAGGCAAAATTGGTGATGGAAAAATCTTTGTCACGAATTTAGAGCAAGTGATCCGTATCCGTACGGGTGAGACTGGGCCAGATGCTGTCTAAATTGGCACAAACTTTGCTGAGTTAGAAATTAAGAGAAATAGCTCACAAAATAAGGTTGGGGGACACGAATGAAAAAAATGCTTATGGCGCTCAGTCTATCTGGCGCACTCTTAGGTGGTTCAGCGGTGGTTTGGGCAGAAGATGCTGCATCAACACCAGCGACTGAACAAACTGTAGCCGTAGCGGACACGGGCACTGCAACAACTGAAATTGTTGCAGTTGAAGCGCCTGTTGCTGAAGAAGCTGCGCCAGCTGCTGTGGCGACAGTAGATACAGGTGATACAGCTTGGGTTCTTGTTTCAACAGCACTCGTTCTGTTGATGACTATTCCTGGTTTGGCGCTGTTCTATGGTGGTATGGTCCGTAAGAAAAACGTTCTTAGTACCATGATGTTCAGCCTTTCAGCAGCAATCTTGGTCAGCTTAATCTGGGTGATTGCAGGATACTCCTTAGCTTTCTCTGGTTCAGGTGCTTATGTTGGTGACTTGGGCAAGGCGATGTTGAATGGCGTTGCATTCGATGCCTTAAGTGGAACAATTCCTGAAAGCTTATTTGTTATTTTCCAAATGACGTTTGCGATCATCACGGTTGCGATTATCAGCGGTTCGATTGCAGATCGTATGAAATATTCAGCATTTATGGCTTTTATCGCAGTATGGGTAATTTTGGTTTATGCACCAATCACTCACTGGGTATGGGCGGCTGATGGCTGGTTATTCAAAGCGGGTGCATTAGATTTTGCGGGTGGTACCGTTGTCCATATTAACGCAGGTGTTGCAGGTTTAGTTGCAGCTTATATGCTAGGTAAACGTACTGGTTTAGGCCGTGAATCAATGGCTCCACATAACTTAACTTTAACGGTTATTGGTGCAAGCTTGATTTGGGTAGGTTGGTTCGGCTTTAACGGTGGTAGTGCGTTAGGTGCTGGTGCGCGTGCAAGTATGGCGATTCTTGTAACTCAAGTTGCTGCTGCCGCTGCTGCATTCTCTTGGCTAATTGTAGAACGTCTAATTCGTGGTAAAGCATCAGTACTTGGTGGCGCATCAGGTGCAGTTGCTGGTTTGGTTGTGATTACGCCTGCTGCTGGTTTCGTCGGTGTTGGTGGTGCCTTAATCATGGGCTTGATTGGTGGCGTGGTGTGCTTCTGGGGGATTACTGCCCTGAAACGCCTACTTAAAGCGGATGATGCCTTGGATGCATTCGGTTTACACGCAGTAGGTGGTATTGTCGGTGCGATTCTTACAGGGATCTTCTATAGCGATGAAATCATCAAAGCGGCTAATGTTGCACTAGCTCCGACTTTTGCTGGTCAATTATGGGTACAAATTGAAGGTGTATTAGCAACAATCGCATATAGCGCAATTGTAACCTTCATTATCCTGAAAGTGATTGATTTGGTGATTGGTATCCGTGTCAGCGCTGATGATGAGCGTATGGGTCTTGACCTTAGCCAACATGGCGAACGTATCGAATAATTGGCAGAACGTCCAATTTAAAAAAACAGCCTAATCGGGCTGTTTTTTTTATGCCTTTTGGGTGCTAGTTCAGCAAATGAAGAAACTTTGCTACACTTAAGCAAAGTGAGTAAATAATCGCGCAACTATGCATTGTCCATTTTGTAACGCTGCTGATAGTAAAGTCATAGACTCCCGTTTGGCTGCCGAAGGCTGCCAGATTCGTCGTCGTCGTGAGTGTGTTATTTGTGGGGAGCGTTTTACCACCTTTGAAAGTTATGATGTAGTGATGCCACGCGTCATCAAATCGGATGGTAAAAGTGAGCCGTTTGACGAGGAAAAATTGCGTCGTTCCTTAATGCATGCCTTACAAAAACGTCCTGTCACTCAAGAACAAATTGAAACGGTACTCAGTGATATTCAATCGCAGATTCGTCGTCTAGGCGAGCGTGATGTCAAATCCAGAACCATTGGTGAAATTGTGATGCAGGCATTATTTGCATTGGATCATGTCGCCTACGTTAGATTTGCCTCTGTGTATCAGGATTTCCAAGATGTAGAAGCATTTCGCCACCAGATTGAGCAAATGCAACAACGTGAAAATGAAGCTTAAATTCGAGAAATCATGTCTGAGTTAACCCAAGAGCATTTATCCGAACAACAGTACTGGATGCAACAAGCCATTGCTTTGGCTCGGAATGGTCTCTATTCGACCAAACCAAATCCAAATGTGGGTTGTGTGATTGTCAAAGACGGTCAGTTGATTGGGGAAGGCTATCACCCTAAAGCGGGTCAGCCGCATGCGGAAGTTTTTGCCCTGCGCCAAGCGGGTGACAATGCTAAAGGTGCCACTGCGTATGTAACCTTAGAACCGTGTGCACATTATGGTCGAACACCACCTTGTGCTGAAGCTTTGGTCAAAGCTCAAGTGAAGAAAGTCGTAATTGCCTGTTCAGATCCAAATCCACTGGTTGCGGGCAAGGGTGTGAAAATTCTACAAGATGCGGGTATTGAGGTTGAAACGGGGATTTGTACGGAAAGTGCAAAAACGCTCAACTTTGGCTTTTTAAAGGCTATGTCAACGGGTTTGCCTTATGTGCGTTTAAAAATTGCATCAAGTCTAGATGGTCGTACCGCGATGGCTTCAGGTGAGTCGAAGTGGATTACTGGCACGGTAGCTCGACAAGATGTACAGCATTGGCGTGCTATTTCAGGTGCGGTGATTACTGGTATTCAAACCGTTTTAGCGGATGATTGTGAGCTGAATGTACGTGCATTGGATGGTATTGAGCTAAGTACCGTGGTGCAGCCGAAGCGTATTGTATTGGATCGCCAAGGACGACTACCGCTTTCAGCAAAGATTTTACAAAATCCAGAAACAGTGATGGTGATGACACCATTTCGTCAAGAACTTGCTGATTTAGGCGTGATACAATTGCCACCGCAAGCTTTAAATCAATTATTGCAGACCTTATCTCAACAATACCAAGTTTATGACGTATTGGTTGAGGCTGGCGCAACCTTATCAACTGCCTTTTTACAGCAAGGTTTGGTTGATGAAATGATAAGTTATGTTGCACCAACTTTACTTGGTCAATCTGCGCGAGCTATGTTCAGTGCTGAATTTAGCAAGATGGCAGAGCAACTTCGTTTTGAGTTGGTTGATGTAACCCAACTTGGGCAAGATATTCGCCTAAGATTGCTCCCTATCCAAGAGATGATATGAATCCAGAACCATCGGTTTATCACAAACGTCGTCATGCCGCGCGTACGACAGACGAATATCTTTTTCATCAGTTAGTGCCTTATCTGGGCAATAAGCGTCGATTGCTTCACCTCATTTTAGAAGCACTTGAGATTACAGGCACACTGAACAGTAAGAAAAAGAATCCACCGATTTTTGCGGATTTCTTTGCGGGGAGTGGCGTTGTCTCGCGTTTGGCGCGCCAGAATGGTTATCGTGTCATTGCCAATGACTGGGAACCGTATAGCCATGCATTGAACCATGCTATTTTAGCCTGTGTGGATGCACCTGCTTTTAAAGAGCTGGGTGGTTATCAAAAAGCGATTGATTATCTAAACCGTTTGCCTGAAGTCAAAGGTTGGGTCACACATAATTTATGTCCACGTAATGACGATGTTTATGATCCTGCCCGTGACCGTTTGTTCTTCAAACGCCGTAATGGCATGCGTATTGATGCGATCCGTCAGCAGATTGCAACATGGCAAGCGCAGGGTGCAATCAATGATGTCGAAATGAGTGCCTTATTAGCTCCTCTCTTATATTCAGCCAGTTTTGTCAGTAATACCAGCGGTGTCTTTAAAAGCTTCCATCAAGGCTGGGGTGGACGTACTCAAACGGCTTTAGAACGAATTGAATCACTGTTATGGCTGACACCAAGTCGTTTCTGTGAGATTGGTGATCCTAAACGTCCTGCTGCTGAAATGTGGTGTGTTGATGCGCAGCATCTGGCCAATCAAATGAGTGGTTTCGAAGTCGATGTTGCTTATTTGGACCCACCGTATAATCAGCATGCATACAGTAGTAATTATCATGTATTAAATGCGCTGACTTTATGGGATCAGGTGGATTTACCATCGCCAGATACTAAAGGTTTTAAGAGTGGTATCGATCGGGCATGGCGCAAAGAGCGTCCAAGTCCTTATAACTCTTCTAAGTATGCCAAAGAGGCCTATGAAAAGTTATTGGCTACTATTAATGCACGTTATATTTTGACCAGTTATTCGACGGATGGAAATATAGAGCCGAAAGACCTGCTGACTGCCAATTTAAAACGCGGCAAAGTAACTTTGCTGACTCAAGATGTTCCGCGTTATCGGGTGAGTAAACAGCGTCAATCTGATCGCGCCCGCGTACTTGAGTTCATCGTGATTACGGATACGCATTCAAAATCAGGTCCGCCGTTGCGACAGCTGCTCGGGCAGTTATATCACTTCGCTGAATTGGGTGGAGTTGATACTACGGGGAACAGTACCCAACTCGCACTTTGGTAAGCCGAATCGAACACCACTTTGCACAACAAGGTGGTGTTTTTGTATCCGATTTTGATGTTGTATCGGATAATTAGATGAATAAAATCGGTTTTTGAGATAAATCTATGTTTTTATAGTAAATATCTATCAAATTTTAATGTGTTTATACATGCGAAGTCATGCATTTAAATTAGACGTTATAAGTTTATAATTAAAAAATAATGATTTAAAACAATTATATACTCTTATTTCTCCCCCTGTTTTTATCATTGTGTTCACTTAATATAAAACTGGAAATAGTTTAACCATTCGTTCAAATTTTTACCAAATAATATTGACCGTATCTGAAAATAACTATAGTTTGCCGAGCTTAATTTAGGGTCTTGCCTATTTGCAGCGATGACCAAGAGAGGTTGTTATGAGTCGCTCGGAACCCACCTTATTGGGGCAATGTGTAGCTGAATTTTTTGCTACCGCAATTTTTTTATCATTTGGTATTGGTGTGGTGGCTGCACTTAAACTTGCTGGGGCGAGTTTAGGTTTGTGGGAAATCAGCATTGTGTGGGGTTTGGCTGTTGCGCTAGCGGTCTATCTATCGGCAGGTATTTCTGGGGCACATCTCAATCCTGCGGTAACGATTGCACTGGCACTCTTTGCAGGCTTCGATAAACGTAAAGTGCCGTTCTATATTATTGCTCAAGTGGCTGGTGCCGCTGTTGGTGCATTGTTGGTTTATAGTCTGTACAGCAATTTATTTGTGGATTATGAGCAGACCCATCACATGGTACGCGGTAGTGTGGAAAGCCTAGAGTTGGCAGGGGTTTTCTCGACCTATCCACATCATTTATTGTCGATTGGTCAAGCGTTCATGGTGGAAATGTTTATTACCATGTTGTTGCTTTGGTTGATTATGGCAATTGGTGATGATAGTAATGGCTTGCCACGCGGTGCTTTGGCGCCAATTTTAGTCGGTCTATTGGTTGCAGTGATTGGTGCATCTTTTGGTCCATTGACTGGTTTTGCCATGAATCCTGCCCGTGATTTCGGCCCAAAAATTGTGGCTTATTTCTCTGGTTGGGGGCCTGTTGCATTTACTGGTGGACGCGATATTCCATATTTCATCGTCCCGATTATTGCACCGATTGTTGGCGCTTGCTTAGGTGTGCTCGGATATAAATTATTCTTTAGTCATTTCTTGGTGAATCATAAAGTTGAAGTTAAAGCGACGACTGAGAAACAAGTGTCTGAAATGTAATAAAGACCAGATGAATAAAATGAAGGGCAGTCAATTGATTGCCCTTTTTATTTGCCTGTATTTGGACTGTACATGCCTTGTTATATCAAGATCTTTGCTTTAAGGTATCTTCTTTACAGTGGTACATACTGCGATAAAGATAGGTTGAAACTCCCATGTTTACAGGCATTATTGAAAGTTTAGGTAAGGTTGAGAGCCTACAGAGTGTAGGTGGTGACGTTCGTTTGCGTATTCAAACTGATTTGGATATGTCTGATGTACATTTGGGTGATTCGATTGCCACCAACGGGATCTGTCTGACCGTAATTGAATGGGGTGAAAACTGGTATGCGGCTGATGTTTCGCGTGAGAGTTTAAACCGTACCACATTAGGTCAATGGAAAGTTGGTCAAGCCGTCAATGTGGAAAAAGCGATGCTTCCAACCACACGTTTTGGTGGGCATATCGTGAGTGGACATGTCGATGGTTTAGGTGAAATTACCTTAGTACGACATGATGCACGCTCATTGTATTTTGAAGTGACAGCACCTGTTGAATTAGCTAAATATCTGGCAGAAAAAGGCTCAGTCACAGTCGATGGGATTAGTCTGACCATTAACCATTTGCGTGGCAATATCTTAAGCTTGAATTTAATTCCACATACTGCGGAACGTACCAATATTGGCACGTGGCAAGTCGGCAGCAAAGTCAATTTGGAAGTGGATGTACTGGCGCGTTATATCGAGCGTTTATTGTTAGGTGATAAGGCCGCAGAGCAAAAAACCGAATCGAATATCAGTATGGCTTTTTTAGCTGAAAACGGTTTTTTAAAATAAAAGATTGAACCTAAAAAAAGCCCAGTTTGAACTGGGCTTTTTTCTTACTTATCTTCTGAAAATTCACTGTTTTTCAGAATATATTCAATTTCATCTTGCGCGAGTGCATGTAGTTTTGCTCTAAACACAGTGACGGCTTGCTCAATTAAACCTTCTGCTTCAAGTTCGAGTCGAACTCGAACGCTTTCCAGTTCAGATAGAATTTGCTGATCATCAATCATCACACTTTGGCCTCGTGAATAATCCACACTTGGCTGTTCAGGGTTACTTTGATAGCGTTCTGTTTGCTGTGCAATTTCCTGATCAATATGACTACGTAAGGCAAGCAGGTTTTCAGTCTGTTGTTCAAATTGACGGGCTTCATCGGCTTGCAATTGCGCTGCATACGCTGCTGCGGCTGCACGCTTCTCTTCTAAAGCCTTTTCCAAAGCCAGTTGTTTACGAATACGTGCTTGTTCAATCAATTCCGCTTTTAAGTCAGCATAGGCTTGATCAATACGTTGTTGAGAAATTTGTTGAGCGTTCTCTTCTTGCTGTGTCCAAGTTTGGATTGGCGTTTGTGGTAATAATAGATCGCAGATACGTGCCAAATCGTCCTGATAAGTCTGGCGTACAGCTTCAGGTGCATTTAACCAACGTTTTTTAAAGTCTTGACCTACATTTAATGCCACAAGACACTCCTCACATGATGTTCTTGGTTGCCGATTTATAATTTAAACGTTCGCGGCTCGATACCTAAACGGCGATACATTTTAAACTTTTCCCGCCCGATTTGTTTCGCGGTTTCATTATTTTCAATAATCTCGATAATGTGGCGAAAATCTTGAGCTTGTTCAAGTGCATGATTGTTAAAATTAAACACGATCCAATCATTGGATGGGGGGAGTTCTGCTGAAATACATACAGGGCTATTGGGCTGGTCAATACCGTGTGGGATAAAACTGAGCGGATCAAAACTCCAAAGTTTTTCATCCAACTCAGTTTGTAACTCTGAATCTTTACATAACCACCAAATATGGGGGTGTTGATTCAGGATTTTACGGCATAAACGGCAAGCACTTTCGACTTGCCGTTCTGTACTATTTTCAAATAGATAAAAGCTGATTTGTGGCATGTTTTAGTTTTTCGTTGCAACACGATTGGCCAAGAATTGCATCAGCAATGGCACTGGACGACCTGTTGCACCTTTGGCTGCACCCGATAACCACGCTGTACCTGCGACATCGAGATGTGCCCAGCGATAATCACGAGTAAAACGTTCAAGGAAACATGCGGCTGTAATTGCACCACCATATGGTCCGCCAATGTTCGCAATATCGGCAAACGGGGAGTCGAGTAATTCTTGATACTCTTCCATCACAGGCATACGCCATACACGGTCAAGTGATTGTTCGCCTGCCTGTTGTAAGTCTTGAGCAAGTTCATCATCTGGTGAGAATAGACCGCTTACGACTTTACCTAGAGCCACAACACAAGCACCAGTCAAAGTTGCAATATCAATCACCAACGCTGGGTTAAAGCGTTTGATGTAGGTGAGGGTATCACACAGGACTAAACGGCCTTCAGCATCGGTATTTAGAATTTCAATGGTCTGACCGCTCATGCTGGTGACAATATCACCCGGACGAGTTGCGCGCCCAGATGGCATATTTTCAGCAGCAGCAATCGCACCAACCACATGAATTGGCAATTGTGCTTCGCATAGTGCTTGAATGGTTCCAAGAACAGAAGCTGCGCCACACATATCAAATTTCATTTCGTCCATGCCTAAGCTTGGTTTTAATGAAATACCACCTGTATCAAAAGTCACGCCTTTACCAACCAATACAACAGGAGCTTGTTCAATTTGAGCATTGTATTCAAGTGTGACAATACGACCTGGGCGTTCAGAACCTTTGCTAACCGCAAGGAATGCATACATACCCAGATCAGCGATTTGCTGTTCATCAAGAACGGTCACTTTTAACAAGTCTGGATATTGTGCAGCGAGTGCGAGCGCTTGATCAGCCAGATATTCTGGGAAGCAAATATTTCCAGGACGATTACCTAGGTCACGGGCATAATTTTGTCCAGATTGCACTGCATGAATCAGATTCAATTGGGCATCATCTAATTCAGTTTGGTTAGCGATCAGGTGAATGGTTTCTAAGACAGACTCATTCTTTTTCGATTTAAATTCGTCATAACCATAAGCGGCTTGGGTGAGACTCAAAACAAACAGGGAATGTAAATCGGTCGGCAGTGCTGAAAGATCGACACTAATTTGTTTAAATTTATTTTGTGATGATTTGATAATACTTTGTGCAAGTTTTGCTAATTTTGTCGCTTTCAACTCTGTACTTTTTCCAAGCCCTAATAATTGCGCATTGGCTTGAATCGCAATATTCGCAATCAGGGCTAGGTTTTCATTAAAGCTTGCTTTGAATTGGGTTGCATCGAGTACTTGTTCTAGATGATTGATTTGATAGATGTTTAAGTTCTGTTGTAATTGTTCTGAATCAACCAAAATCCACAAAGATTCGCTAGACGCCTGAGTGGGGAATGCGTTTTGAAGTGTAAATTTCATTGTTTGTATAGAACCTAATGAATGAAAAAGATAGATAAGTCCATTAAACACTTTCAGATATGAGGTTGCAATCCGCAACAAGCGATAGGTTTTATATTTTTAACATTCGGGTAAACTAGCGTTACCTTCAATTGGTCTTTTTGGAAGTATTACTTTGATTATTCGGCGTTATCTCGTCAAACAGGTGGTTTCGACATCTCTCGTAGTCATTGGTTTATTAACCTTGATTATGATGGGCGGGCGTTTAATCAAGTATTTTGGCGTCGCGGCTCAAGGCCGTTTAGATGCAAATATTCTATTTAGCATTATCGGTTACCGCCTACCTGAGTTTTTAACACTGATTCTTCCTTTGGGTTTCTTTATTGCCTTGATGTTGGTGTTTGGGCGTCTGTATGTTGACCATGAAATGGCGGTGTTAAATGGTAGTGGTGTGAGCCGTAACCAATTAGCACGCCTGCTGTTACCAATGACGTTGGTATATCTGGTGGTGCAAACCTGTTTAATGATTTGGATGGGTCCATGGGGCTTGCGTGAGTTTGAAAAACTGACCAGTACACAAGCGGTACGAACGGGCTTTGATTTGGTTCGTCCGAAGGAGTTTATTTCCTCAGGTCCTTTTACAATTTATGCAGATTCATTGTCTGAAGATCGTAAGAACTTAAAAGAGATTTTCTTCTATCAAAAATCTAACCAAGAAGATAAGCCAGACATCATGATTTTGGCGAAAGAAGCCACTCGTGTTGAAGTTGCTAATGATACGGCAAATGTTGTGGACTTGGTTCAAGGACGCCGTTACGAGATTTATCCAAATCAGCCACGTTATATTCAGGCAGAGTTCCAGTCTTATCGACTACGCTTGGAAAATGATAAAGATGTGAAGTTTGAAAGTGATGATGTAGAAGCTTTATCAATGTCTAAGCTATGGCAGAAACGGGATGACTCAGTGGTGCGTAGTGAGTTAGGTTGGCGGATTTTTGGGCCATTTATTATTATTGTGGCTTTGATGCTTGCTGTCGCATTGTCTGAAGTGAGTCCTCGTCAAGGGCGTTATTATCGCTTGATCCCTGCGATCTTTATTTTTGCTAGCTTAATTGTGGTATTGATCGCGATTAAGACCAGAATCAGTAAAGAAGAGTTGGACATTTGGGCTTATCCAGCTGTAATTTTGGTATATGCCATTGCAGCCGCAATTTTTGCACGTAAACAAAAATTGGGACCTAAAATTAAGAAAAGTATGCAGCGAGTGGGGTTGTAATGCTAGCACGTCGAATAGTCGCCAAACATGTGACAAAAACCACGGTTCTAGCCATGCTAGGAACAACGCTGGTGTTATCTTTTCTGCAAGTATTATTTACTTACCTTGGTGAATTGGGTTCACTGAAACCCAACTATAATGCATGGCAGGCTTTTCTATTTGTGATGTGGGGTGCGCCACGTTATTTGTATGAAATCCTGCCTGTTGCTGCATTGATTGGTTCTGTTTTAGGACTGGGGGCGCTTGCTTCGAATAGTGAACTGATTGTGATGCGTTCTGTTGGCATCAGTTTATGGCGAATTGTTGGCTGGGTGATGCGTTCAGCGCTGTTATTAATCGTACTGTCTTTTGTATTGAGTGAATGGGTTATTCCTTATACCAATGAAAAAGCACAAAGTATTAAAAAACAACGTAGTGTAGCGGCTTTGGGTGAAGTCAAAGGCTATTGGTCTCGTGAAGGACAGCGCTTTATTTATATTGATTATGCCAACTCACAAGGCCAGTTACGCAATATTCAAACGATTGATTTTGATCAGGACTATCGTTTGCAGTCCTTTGTAACTGCTGAAAAAGGGCAATTTATTAAAGATGGCGAATGGCAATTGTTTCAATCGCATCAAGTGGATTTACTGGCGCAAGGCAATGCTATTAAAACAGATCATGAGCAGCAATCACTTGGCTTAGCATTACAGCCGAAGTATGTGCATATGGTGACTTTAGATCCTGAAGATTTATCGCCAAGTCAGTTGATTAGCTTTATGCGTTATATGGATGAATATAGTCAGGTTCCGAAGACTTATGAATTGGCTTTCTGGCAGAAAGTGACATCACCATTTTCTTTAATTACCTTGGTGTTGATTGCGTGTTCCTTTATTTTTGGACCATTACGTCAACAGTCAATGGGTTTCCGTTTGGTAATTTCACTGTTCACAGGCTTAGGCTTCTTCTATCTGCAAGATTTTTTGGGTTATGCAAGTTTGGTTTACGCACCTTCACCTGCATGGTTCGTACTTATGCCTGTGGTGTTCATTTTTATGGTTGGTAGTTATTTGTTGTATCGAGCACGATAACTCGCTTTATATGAGGACTCTATCATCAGGATTGATGAAAGCCATCAGTCAGGTCATGGAGAATTTGATTAAATTTCGGTAAAATATGCCGATCAAATGACAAACAGAGAATCCATTATGACGGATGCAAATACTGGCAAAATTCCTCACGTTCTCGTAATTATGGATGGTGTAGGACATCGTGAAGCAGTTGAAGATAATGCTTTTTTAGCGGCAAAAACGCCAAACCTTACTGCGATGAAGGCCAAGCATCCAAATAGTTTAATCTCAGGCTCAGGCGAAGATGTCGGCCTTCCTGATGGTCAAATGGGTAACTCTGAAGTCGGTCATATGAATTTAGGTGCAGGTCGTGTGCTGTACCAAGACTTCACCCGAATTACTAAAGATATCCGCACAGGTGATTTTTTTGAGCATGAAGTTTTAGTTGATGCTGTAGAAAAAGCCAAAGCAGCCAAGGGTGCTGTACACGTGATGGGCTTATTGTCTCAAGGTGGTGTTCATTCACATGAAGACCATATTGTGGCAATGTGCGAGCTTGCATTAAAACGTGGTGCAACGGTATATCTGCATGCCTTTCTTGATGGACGTGATACACCGCCACGTAGTGCAAAGCCTTCATTAGAAAAATTAGATGCTTTATTTGCACAATACCCAAATCAGGGTCGTATCGTTTCGATGATTGGTCGTTACTTTGCAATGGATCGCGATAATCGTTGGAATCGTGTTGAACAAGCTTATCGCTTAATGACAGAAGGTGAGGCGGTACGTGCAGCCAATTCAGCAGTTGAAGGTTTAGAACTTGCTTATGCTGCGAATGAAAATGATGAGTTTGTTCAAGCAACCCGTATTGGTGAAGTTGTCAAAGTTCAAGATGGCGACAGCCTTATTTTTATGAATTTCCGTGCCGATCGTGCGCGTGAAATTACCCGTGCTTTTGTTGAAAAAGATTTTGCTGGATTTGAGCGTAAAGTTGTTCCGAATCTATCGAAATTTGTCATGCTGACACGTTATCAAGCCAGTATTGATGCGCCAGTGGCATATATGCCAGAAGGGCTTAAGAACTCAATTGGTGAATACCTGTCTGGTTTAGGCAAAACTCAATTGCGTATTGCTGAAACTGAGAAGTATGCACACGTGACTTTCTTTTTTAGTGGTGGTCGTGAAGATGAGTATGAAGGTGAAAAACGTATTCTAATTCCATCACCGAATGTAGCAACGTATGACTTAAAGCCAGAGATGAGCGCATATGAAGTGACGGATGAACTGGTGAATGCAATCAATTCAGGTGAGTTCGATCTTTTAGTCGTGAACTATGCCAATGGTGATATGGTTGGGCATACGGGTGTATTTGATGCTGCGGTTAAAGCAGTTGAAACAGTCGATACCTGTCTAGGTCGTGTCTACGATGCAGTGATGGCGAACAAAGGACATATGTTAATTACAGCGGATCATGGTAATGTAGAGCAAATGCAAGACTATGATAGTGGACAGGTTCACACCCAACATACCACTGAATTGGTGCCATTTATCTATGTTGGCCCAACCCAAGCAACGATTGCTGAAGATGGTGTTTTGGCGGATGTCGCGCCAACACTACTGCATTTGATGAACATTCCTGTACCGCCTGAAATGCAAGGCAAAAATTTAATTACTTTAAAATAAGGTGAATCAATGACCCAACACAACAACATCTACCGAGCGTTATGTGCAAGTTTGTTGATGTGTTGGGGACATAGTCTTTCAGCTGCGCCAGTTCCCCATTCTTCAGGATGGTCGAATGATGAAACACAGTCGAGTAATGCTGAAGTTCCAATTGAGTCCATTCAACAATTTGTACAGATTTATGGCATTGTTAAAGATAACTATGTCGATAAAAAGTCAGATGATGCGTTATTCCAACAGTCCATTAAAGGTTTGGTCAGTGGTCTAGATCGTTACTCCCGCTATTTATCTGCAGAAGAATATCGTCAACTGATTCAATATACAGAAGGTGATTTAGCATCTGTCGATTTCAATTTAAATTATGATGCGCATTCGAAAACGTGGCAGATCCAAGATCTAAAGTCAGGTTCAGATTCGAGTAAACTCGGTTTACGCAATGGGCAAGTCATTCTAAAAGTGGATAACCAAGAGCTTAAAAGTTTAAATCAGGATCAAGTACAGGGTCTGCTTTACGGTTCGATTGGAAGTACTGTACAAATACAAACAGAGAATAATAGTACGACCATTTTGGTGAGAAACAAGAAAGTCGAGACTGATATTGAACCAGTTTTATTACATAATCAGGTACTGGTACTGAAAATACGTGTTTTTCAGCAAGATACAGCCAATGAAATTAAGCGTTTGATTGAAGAATATAGTTCGACCAAACTTAAGGCTGTGGTGTTCGATTTACGTAATAATCCAGGTGGCTTACTTTCAGCCTCAGTCGAAGCTGCAGACTTATTTTTAAATCAGGGTTTAATTGTCACGACGAAAAGCCGTTCTGAAGGTGATCAACAATTCCAAGCACTTCCTTCCAATGAATTTCAGAATATGAAATTAGGCATTCTTATTAACCGTCGCTCTGCATCTGCAGCGGAAGTCTTTACTGCGGCATTAAAAGAGCATAAGCGGGCATGGGTGGTAGGCGAAAATAGTTATGGTAAAGGCGTGGTACAAAAGTTATTCCCTTTACCGAGTGGTGCTGCATTGCAAATGACGGTCTCACATTATTACACCCCCAATGGCAATATGATTGAAGGTCAAGGTATTCAGCCAAATCAGACCTATGCATTATCTGCTGAGATGAAAGAAGATAATTATCTCGAACATGTCACCGATTTAGTTTTAAAAAGTCGCTATTAAAAAATAAAGCCCCTTCAGTTGAGGGGCTTTATTTTTAGTGATTATTCATCATCTTCAGTATCTAAACCAAACTTCTTCAAACGATAACGTAGCGAGCGAAAGGTCATACCTAACTTCTTCGCAGCTAAAGTTCGATTCCAATGCGTGAGGTTCAGTGCATTTAGAAGAATTTCTTTTTCAATATTCTCTAAATAACGTTCCAAACCTTCAGGTGGAAGCTTTTTCGAGCTCATCGCTGGGCTGGCAGAATGCGATACGGGCTCTACTTCTTCTGGTGAAGCATTGGTAAATGAAGCAGTTGGGTTTGCCAATGAACTGCGTAAAGGTGCAGTCTGGAGATGTGCCAAGTCAATATTGTCATCATCACTGAGGGTGATTGCACGTTCAATGATATTGCGTAATTCACGCACATTACCTGGAAAATATTGCTGCAATAAGAACTGCTCTGCACGTGAAGACAGTGATTTCGCAGGTAGATCCCATTCTTGACTAATCTTTTGAATAAAGTGATTCGCCAATAACAGAATATCTTGCCCACGTTCACGTAAAGGAGGCAGCACAATATCCATGACATGAATACGGAAGAATAAATCTTGTCGGAAACGACCTTGTTGTACCAACAACTCCAAGTCTTGGTGGCTGGCACTAATCACACGGAAATCCACATCGATTTCTTGATCTGAACCGACTGGGCGAATTTTCTTTTCCTGTACAGCACGCAGTAATTTAACCTGCATATTTAAAGGCAGTTCAGCGATTTCATCCAAGAATAAACTACCGCCATGTGCGGAAAGAATCAGGCCTTGCTTATCCTGCGTTGCACCAGTGAAACTGCCTTTTTTATGTCCGAACAGCTCGCTTTCCATCAATTCTGTTGGAATCGCACCACAGTTAATGGCAATAAAAGGTCCTTCACTACGGTTACTCAAGCGATGTACCAAATTCGCAACAACTTCTTTACCTGTTCCTGATTCACCGGTAATAAATACAGGCGCCTGAGAACGTGCAATTTTCTTTAAAGCGATGCGTAACTGTTGAATGGGTGCAGAACGTCCAATTAGCAACTTATTTTCTAAAGCCGTTTCAGCAGCTTCTTGTTCTGGCTGTGGACGATTCAATGCTTTTTGAATTAATTGGTCTAAGTGCATTTGGTTGACAGGTTTACTGACAAAGTCAAATGCGCCTGCTTTTAACGCAGCAATGGCAATATCCATATTGCCATAGGCAGTCAACACCGCAATAGGGGTATTGGGATAGTTCTGTGTCACATGTTTGACCAGATCCAGACCATTACCATCAGGAAGGTTTAAATCTGTTAAACAAGCATCATACTGAAACTCAGTAAAGAATTTTTTTGCTTGTTCAACCCGATAGGCGAGATGTGTCTTGATGCCCATACGCGCAAGCGTCATTTGCATTAGAAGACATAAATCTTCTTCGTCATCTACCAGTAAGACGAGTGGTTGTTTTGTTGCCATTTCCCCGAGAAACCTAATTTAATCAATGAATTTTAGAGCATTCAATCCTGAAGCATGCTCCTTGTTGTCGCTCTATATAGGTGAGCTTTGCATGATTGGCCTCACAAAATGTGTGAGACAAATACAATCCTAAACCAGTTCCTTTAATTTCGGTACTAAAAAATGGTTTGAATAGTTGAGAAATATCTCGTTTTGAGACACCCGTCCCAAAATCGATGACATCAATGCAAGTTCGACCATCTTTTTCGTGCACTTCGACTTCAATATAAGGAGCGTCAGTTGCATTATGTCGTAATGCATTTCGAATTAAATTAATCAGCACTTGGCGTAATTGTTTTTCATCAAATAAAATGCTGGTCTGTTCTGTCAGTTGAATTTGAATTTGTTGTTTAGCATCGGTTAGATCTTCATTGAGTAAACTTTCAAAAAAAGAGCTTAGATCAATTTCTTGTGATTCGGTAGGTTTATTCCGTGCCATTGCTAAGGTATCTTGCACGATACTATCAATCCGTTTGGCCTGTTTATTGATCATGCGGGACAGCATTTCTTGTTGATGCGGATCACTGTCTTTAAATAGTTCATTGGCTTGTACAATCGCAGCCAAAGGATTGCGAATTTCATGCGCAATACTGGCAGAAAGTTGACCCAGTGCGGCAAGTTTTAGCTGTTGGACTTGTTGAGTCAGCTTTTGTGCATCTTTTAAGATTAATAAGACCAAGGCATGTTCTGGCACAATCAAATGTTTAACACGAACATTGATGGTATATGGGCTTTGTTGCGATTCAAAACTAAATTCTTCGCCATCTTCTAGATCACTGAATTGGACAAGTTCAAACAGGTCAGGTTGTAATTTAATCAGCGGTGTTTTTTCTAAAGAGACTGGTAAATGGATACCTAATAAGGTATTGGCTGCGGGATTGGTTAAGACAATATGATTGCTTTCATCCAGTACCAAATAACCATCTTCGATCTGTTCTAAGATATAGCGGTTAATATTTTGCAGTTGGTGGATTTCAATCGACTGATGAAAAGTTAAGGTTTCTAAAATTTTAAAACGTTGGACTGCGATGCGACCAATGGCATGGACTACAAAAAACAAGAAAGCGAGAAAAATACTATTGCCGAGGTGGTTTAAATTATTAACAGCAAAAAAGTCACCTAAAAAACGCTGGTAAACCACCATAATGACGGCAAATAAAGTAATGATCAGCGATAGGTGAGCATTTAATAAAATCGCAGAAGAAAAAATAATAATGACATAGAGTAAGCTGAGTTGCAGATTTGGGCCACCTGCAGAGAAGGTGATTAAACTCAGACAAATGACATCAATCAGAAAGATAAAAATCAGCTGCTTGGAGATTTGAATTGGAACAAGTTGTAGTAAAAAGAGTTGAAAAATGTTGAATGTGATATAGCAAATTAAAGTGTAAAAATATAAGAAGGGATAAACATAGTTGCTGGAAAGTTGTTCGGCGGTGAGTAAATAAATTAACAACAGGCTAATCGAGATGATCAGCCGATAGCCGCTATACCAAACCCCAAGCCGATAGACCGTTTGTGAAACTGACGACGCAATTTTCCCTAACATAGGCGCTTACTGTTATTTTAAGGTTTAATGAGTCCATAACGAATCGCAAGATGAGTGAGTTTGACATCGCTATCAATACTCAATTTTTCAAAAATACGATACCGATAGGTATTTACAGTTTTTACGCTTACGAATAATTTGTCAGCGATTTCTTGGGCACTAATACAATTCACGACCATCATGGCGACTTGCATCTCACGTTCTGACAGTGCATCGAAAGGTGATTGTTGCGTATCCGAAAGATATGAGCTCGCTAATTGTTCCGCAATATCTGCACTAAAGTATTTTCCGCCTTGCATCACTTTATTAATAGCACGAACCATTTCAGAAATTGGTGCACCTTTAGTGATGTAGCCTTTCGCTCCTGCTTTTAATAGCAGTGAAGGGTATGGTTCTTCGGCAAGACCACTGACAGCGATCACTTTTGTTTCAGGTGCGCTTTGTAATAAGCGACGAGTAGTTTCCACTCCGCCAATACCAGGCATATTCACATCTAACAATACGACCTGAGGGTGCTTTTGACGGACTATAGCAATGGCTTCTTCACCCGATTCGGCTTGTCCAATGACGTCTACATCGGGGTGGTCTTCCAACATACGACATATACCTGTGCGCACGAGTTCATGATCATCAACAACGAGAACAGTGATCAAGAAGACCTCCTTTTTTCAAAAAAACTGGTTTTTTGTTACATAAAGCAAAATTAGCTTGCAATGAAACCACAAAATTAGCAATCCTATTCTTCGTTTTTAGCGAATAGTTGTACACAATTGTGTCTATAAAAGCTTTACCCGATTTGTTCAAATGTAAGGCATAATGGTATTAAGCGCAAATGTGCAGCGTCCTGAGTTGAGTATTGTGTCGTGAAAAATTCTAAAAAATCTATCATGCATGTTTTAAGCATGTCTATCTTGTTGGCCTGGAGCTCAACAAGTTTTGCTGAACTGGTTGTGAATAACAATCCAGCTTCTTCGCGTGTGAATGGTTCAGCTTCGATGAATTGGTCTGCAAGTGATGCAAGTCAGTTTATGGAAGATGATGATCCTGTAGAAATTAGTCCACAAGGTTCAACTTCTGTTACGACGACATTGCGTAATGGTGGTTCGGCAACAATTACTTCCTCAAGTACGCCGCAGCAGTCCGCACAGATTCGAGATACCTTTGGGTATAGTAGTCAACCCTCTGTCAATGCACGTGCTGCTTTGGTGATGGATGCGCAAACGGGTGAAGTGCTGTACAGTAAAAACAGTAATATGTCGGTACCTATTGCATCGATTACTAAGTTGATGACCGCTGTGGTAACGGCTGATGCACGTTTAAACATGTCAGAAGAAATTACGTTAGAGTCAATTGATTTTGCTGGTGCTGGGGGTAAGAACTCAAGTTCAACCTTACGTGCGGGCGATACCATGAATCGCGCTGAAGCACTTTTGTTTGCGTTGATGAAGTCTGAGAATCCAGCTGCCGCTGCTTTAGCACGCACTTATCCAGGTGGTCGATCTGCCTTTATTGCTGCAATGAATGCTAAAGCGAGGCAATTGGGTATGACGTCGACACGTTATGCTGAATCTACTGGATTAGATCCACATAATGTCTCATCAGCACGTGATTTAGGTATTCTAGTCAGTACTGCGTCGCAATATGGTTTGATTCGTCAATTTTCAACCACGCCAACCTATGATTTCAATTTAGGTTATCGCGTTCTCAAGTCAAATAATACCAATGCACTGGTGCGTAATGGCGGTTGGAACATTAACTTGTCAAAAACAGGTTATATCAATGAAGCGGGCCGTTGTGTAGTGATGCATACCACTGTGAATTCACGCCCAGCGGTTGTGGTGCTATTAGGCGCACCAAGCTCACAAGCACGTAATAGCGATGCAACTAATCTATTAAGCTGGTTAAGCACATTGCCAAAACGCGTTTAGTCCTTTTAAATTAAATAACTCCTCTTTATGGGGAGTTTTTTTATGCCTGAATAAGGCGACACAACTTGTCTTATTTCAATAAATTGTGTTCGTTTTTTGAGCCTAAATCGGCTAATGTGTGCATACACCAAAAAATGATGACATACCGTTATGAATGCGATGCAACATGCACGGATTTCTGCAAAACGCTGGGGTGGGGAGCCCGAAGACTACTATGAACTACATGCGTTTATAGACAGTACCAAAAGCCTATGTAGCGATGCGCGACACCGAATTTTACATACTTTGTGGGGCATAAATTCGGTTGTGGTTCCTGTGTTTGGGCATAGCCTTCAAAATAGTGCAGGCAAATCGATTGATATTAAAGATTTGTGTGAACGTGATCATTTATTGGTGGATTACCAACAGCGTTTTATTCCGACACTCAATGACTTTGTAAATGCGATAGATGCAAGACAATTGCCTCAGAACTTTGAACAGCATTTAGAACAGTTACATCATGATTATGTGCAGGATAAAGCACTCTCACAATTAATGTTATCGCCTTTGGCGCTGACGGGGAAATTGCATTCACTATTGTTCACCCATAACAGTTGGTTTATCTACGATATTTTGCCAAGGATTGGGCAACTGCCGAAACTGGACAATATTGTGTATAGCCCTGCTGATTTTTTTAATGCCATGCATTTTGAATTATGGATGGATAATGGCATGGCAATTCCTGCAAGTGCTCAAGCATTACATCAAATAAAACAACTCAATGATAATGAATTAAGGGGAACAACATGACCACTTACGTGATTCGTGCCAAATACTTTGGCTATAACGATGAGGTCTTTTATGTCGCAGGCAATCGTATTGCCAATGTTTTTGAGGATAGAGCCCAAGCCGAGGCTGCATATAAAAAGCTTGAAATTGATGGGGCGCGAGATTTCGCTCTGTATGAAGTTGAATCCCTTTTTGATGCAGATGAAGCATTATTAAAACAACTGGATGATTTTGTATTCTCACGTTGTGGCGAGCATGTCTGCGAAGATGGGGATATTTCAGATGATGTGTTACCTGAAAGTTTAAGCGATGAAGATACCTTTGAATTTATTCAATTGGCAGGAATGCAAAAATTTCAACTGGTACAGTTTGAACATGAGGCTAGGTTTTATGCGCTTTGGTCAGTCAAAAAACAGAAATGGGTGGAAGAGCATGATGAGTTTTTTGCCAGTTTAGCTTATGCAGATCAACCTGAACAATTAAAAACCAATGTCGCAACTATTTTTGCAGATTATGACTATGGTGATATTCAGCTTAAAGGCTCACTTGATGAGTTGTCTGATCAACCTGTACTCTTACAGGCAATGATCACAGCGCAATCTGGTTTGAAATACGATCAGAAAAGCCAAATTTTAACGATTATGCAAGGTTGGGAAGAAGACGCTTTATATGCGGTAAACCCTTTACTCAAACAACCATTATTTGAAATCAAAGAAATTGAGCTTGAAGAAATCCAGAGGATTGAAAAGGAATTAGCTGCACAATATAGCTATGATGAAGATTATGAATACGAAGAAGAATAAGGCTTATATTTAAGCCCATAAAAAACCAGTTGCTTGCAACTGGTTTTTTTTCAGCATTGATGCTTACATATTTGAAAGGATAGAATCTTTCACTTGATCCATGGTCGCGTCAATTGACAACATCACGGCATCAGCACATTGCTTGATTGCGGTATCTGGATCTTTTAAGCCATTACCTGTAACGGTACATACAATCACAGAACCTTCAGCAATTTTACCTGCTTTAAGGTCACGGATTGCACCACCAATAGACGCTGCTGACGCAGGTTCGACAAAGACACCTTCATACATAGAAAGTAGGCGTTGAGCTTCTAGAATCTCAGCATCAGTGAGTTCATCGAACCAACCTTTAGAATCACGTACCACTGCTTTTGCATGGTTCCAGCTTTGTGGATTACCGATACGAATCGCTGTTGCAACAGTTTCTGGGTTTTCAACAGGCGCACCACGTAAGAACGGCGCAGCACCAGATGCTTGATAACCGACCATTGTTGGTAAGCCTTCTGGTTTAGGACCAGTGAATTGATCTGTAGCCGCATCATAGATCACTTGTTCAAACTGATCAGCAGGTTGGTTTGCAACTGCTTCGGTATAACCCATCCAGTGTGCAGTGATGTTACCCGCATTACCAACTGGTAAGCAGTGATAGTCAGGTGCGCGCCCCAATGCTTCTACGATTTCATAAGCAATGGTTTTTTGACCTTGCAAACGGTAAGGGTTGATTGAATTTACAATGGTTACAGGTGCTTGATCTGCAACTTCTTTTACTAAACGCATACCGTCATCGAAGTTACCACGAATTTGCATGGTAATCGCACCGTACATCATTGCCTGCGCCATTTTACCCATGGCAATTTTGCCTTCTGGGATTAATACGAACGCTTTGATGCCTGCACGTGCTGCATACGCTGCTGCTGCTGCTGAAGTATTGCCTGTAGATGCACAGATAATCGCTTTAGAGCCTTCTTCAACTGCTTTAGTCACAGCCATCGTCATACCACGGTCTTTAAAAGAACCTGTTGGGTTCAGACCTTCGTATTTCACATAGATTTCGACGTTTTTGCCAATAATACGTGGAATGTTCTCTAGTTTAATCAGTGGGGTATTCCCTTCACCTAAAGAAATTGCGCGTGTAGTTGCAGACACAGGTAAACGGTCACGATAACGATCTACAAGACCAGTATAACGATTGGCATTCGACATGATGGTGTTCCAATATGAGGTAGAGAGAAAATCCCGCTCAACAAGCTCCCTTTCAAAAGAGAGCAGTTCCATTCTTGAGTGAAGAAGGGTGAGGGGATTTAAACTGATTAACTATCGAGCGATTCTAAACGAATTCTTACGATTTCGCCACGAATTGCAGGTAATGCTTGAATTTGAGCAAGTGCTTCATCCATTTTTGATTCAACAATTGGATCCGTTAAAATCACGATTGGAATCAGATCTTTTAAGCGTGATTGCTGCATGATGGCATCAATACTAATTCCAGCACGGCTTAGAATTGTCGTGACATCAGCGAGTACGCCTGTTTGATCTTCTGCATTGAGACGGATGTAATAACCTGTGGTCATTTCTTCACGGCTCAAGATAGGCACATTAGTCAGTGCTTCGAAGGCAAGCTGAGGAATCGTTCCTGCACCATCTTCGGTATAAGAAATATCACGAACGATATCAATCACGTCAGCAACTACAGCAGAAGCGGTTGGACCAGCGCCAGCGCCAGCGCCGTAATATAAAGTAGGGCCAACTGCATTGGCCTGTACCAAGACTGCATTTTTAACGCCATTAACGTTAGCAATCAATTCTTCAGCAGGAATTAAAGTTGGATGTACACGTAACTCAATGCCTTTCTCTGCACGACGTGCGATACCTAAGTGCTTGATACGAAAACCAAGTTCTTCTGCATATTTCACATCTTGAGCAGTGATTTTGCTGATACCTTCGGTATAGACCTTATTAAACTGTAGCGGAATACCAAATGCACATGAGGCTAAAATTGTCAGTTTATGTGCAGCATCAATGCCTTCAACATCAAAAGTTGGGTCTGCTTCAGCATAGCCAAGTTCCTGTGCTTCTTTTAATACATCATCAAAAGCACGACCTTTTTCACGCATTTCAGTCAGAATGAAGTTACCAGTACCATTAATGATCCCTGCTAGCCATTCGATATGGTTCGCTGCAAGGCCTTCGCGGATGACTTTAATAATTGGAATACCACCTGCAACCGCTGCTTCATAAGCGATTTGTACGGCATTGTCTTCTGCTGCTTTAAATAATTCATTGCCATGTTCAGCAAGCAAGGCTTTGTTTGCTGTTACCACTTGTTTGCCATGCTTAATGGCTTCCATGATGACTTCATAAGCGGGATGAATGCCACCCATGACTTCAACCACAACATCAACATCAGGTTGACGTACGATTTCCATCAGGTCATCACTTTGTTGAATGCCTTCGAGCTGTAAATCTGGACGTGGACGGCGTGTGCCTACGTGTGTAATTTGAATTTCTCGACCGGTACGGCGTTTAATTTCCGCAGCATTTTCTTGTAGTAATTTAAGGGCTCCACCACCTACAGTACCAAGACCGAGTATCGCCAGACGAACTGGTTTCACGTCACACTCCATTATATTCAATCATTTTAATGAAGCTTGATCATAGCTAAAAAAATGCGCAGACACTAGGGCTAAGATCATCTTTAATCTGTCGCCCTAGTCTTTGTTATTTTTGGGTAGGGGCTGGATTTATTTGTTTAAGCGTTGAACGATTTCTTCAGGAGTCATATAACCACCTAAATACTCACCATCGACGTTATAAATTGCAGGTGTACCATTTACCCCCATATTTAAGCCCAATTGATATTGGTCACGAACAGGGTTTTTACATTCAGCCGCAGAAACGGGTAAACCTTTAGCCGCTTGATCGAAGGCTGCCTTACGATCTTCACTACACCAAATTGCCTGCATAGTTGGCATGAACTGTTCACCACGTGGCCATGCGATATAACGCACTTCAATCCCTTTGGCATTGATCTCGGCAAGATGCTCATGCAATTTATGGCAGTATGGGCAGCTTGAATCTGTAAATACATAAATCACATGCTTCGCTTTACCACCTGACGCTGGATAAACGATTAGATCTTCAGTTTTGAGTGAAGCTAAATGTTTTTTATTTTCGGTTGCTTGTAAGGCGTCACTCACATTGTGCAGTTGCTTATCGCCTAAACGGACCACATCACCTTGAATAATGTATTGTCCATCAGCCGTTGCATAGACTGAACCCATACCTTCGAGGCTTACCCAGAATAAATTTGGCACTTCAGTTTTTTTAATGGCAAGAATTTTGGCATTGATGTTGGCTGTTTTAAAATTTTTCTCTAAGGTCGAGATCAAACGCTGTTGTGCATTGCGTTCATTCAATGTTGATGCTTCACCTGTCGCAGGTGCACTTGCTGTGAGTGCATCTTGTTTTTGTGCTGAGTTTTCTTTTGAGCAAGCACTGACTAATAATGTTGATGCTAATGTACAAGCAATTACAAGTTGAGACCGAGTAAACAACATATAGAACCTTTTTTGTACGAATTCATTTATATAAGGGGCTTAGCATAGCAAAAAAACGGAAACACTTCGTTAAATCTTGCATAGGCTGTGTGAACAAAATCAAATTTTAGTGAAAAGCTAGACCAAAGGTGGTTTTAGCCTCGTGGATGGTATTTGCCATGCAATTCCTGCATACGATGTTGTGCAACATGGGTATAAATTTGTGTGGTGGAAAGGTCACTGTGACCAAGCAGCATTTGTACCACGCGTAAATCTGCACCATGATTAAGTAAATGGGTTGCGAAAGCATGGCGTAAGGTATGCGGTGATAGCTCAGCTTGAATACTGGCTTGTAGTGCATAGCGTTTGATCGCATACCAAAAATTTTGCCGACTCATAATGCCACCGTGTTGTGTAAGGAATAAATAGTCGGTGCTGCTCTTGTAGAGTTGTGGACGTGATTCTGCCAAGTATTTCTCAATCCAGTCACAGGCAAATTGTCCGAGAGGAACAAGGCGCTCTTTATTGCCTTTACCCGTAATCCGTACAAAACCTTGCTTTAGGTTGATCAGTTCTAAACGTAAATTAAGTAACTCGGAAACGCGTAAACCGCAGGCATAAAGTACCTCGAACATGGCACGATCACGTAGTCCAAGTGCTGTATTAATATCTGGTGCATTGATCAATGCTTCAACATCTTGTTCTGATAAGTCTTTGGGTAATGCTCGGCCAATTTTAGGGGAATGATGGCTAGCAACAGGATTATCATCCCGTAACTTTTGCTCTCTTAAAAATTTATAAAATTGTCTTAAGGCTGATAGGCAGCGTGCAATTGAACGAGGGCTTTTCCCAGCTTTTGTAAGTGCGATTAGCACATCGGCAATATCATCACTCGACCATTGCGGTAAGGTCGCATTTTGATGTAATTCGCTACATTGAACCAGGTCAGATAAATACGCATTGCGCGTATGTGGGCTCACGGTTTGAGCAACCAGATAATCCCGAAAACCCTGTAGAAAACTCAAATGTTCGGGAATGTTAACCGCAGCAGGAATACGAGGTTTTTTATTTAACATATAGGCTTAAGGCATTTCTATAAAAGTGATAGATGTATTTTGGGGCGAGGGATACCCTGAATTATTCTTGATTCAATTGCACTGTAAAAGAAAAATGAATTGTTGTCGATCTGTCACAGAAGCAAATGCCACTGAGATTGGTTTTGGTAATTATTCTCATTTGCTTGTATACTAGAAAAAAAGGGTGAAGGGTTAGAGACGGTGCGATTGTCAGCATTAAAAGTCAAGCAAACAGCGATGATTACGAAAGTAAATCGCGTGGTCGATGAGACAGAACAGCCAGATTTAGTTGCAGTTCGTTTAGAAAGTTTAGGCTTTGTGCCAGGTACACAAGTACAGGTGATTACCAAAGGTATTTTTGGTGGAGATCCGATTCTAATCCAGCTCGGTTTTACGCGTTTTGCGTTACGAAAAGCTGAAGCGGATAAAATTGAAATTCAACTTGAAGGAGCACCTGCATGAGTGATGCGTTACGTGTTGCCCTTGTGGGAAATCCAAACTGCGGTAAGACATCTTTATTCAACCATTTAACAGGTACACGCCAAAAAGTTGCGAACTATGCGGGTGTAACCGTTGAACGCAAGGTTGGACATTTTCAGCTTCCTTCTGGGAAAGCAGTACGTGTTTTGGATTTGCCAGGAACTTATAGTTTACAAGCAACCAGTCCAGACGAAGAAATCACCCGTGATGTTTGCCAAGGCAAAATTGCGGAAGAAGGGCAGCAAGATGCTTTTCTGTGTGTAGTGGATGCAACCAACTTAAAATTGCATCTCGGTTTGGTGTTGGAAGTCATTGAGCTAGGTCGCCCGATTCTTGTGGTATTAAATATGATGGATGAAGCGCGTCGTCGCGGTATCCAGATCAATACACAAAAACTTTCTGAGCGTCTTGGAGTGCCTGTTGTTGAAACAGTTGCTGTCCGTAATTCAGGTATTGAGAATTTATTGCATGCGCTGGATCAAGGTAAATATACAGTTCCACAAACTGAACTGAGTGGATTGAAAGGCGATCATCATCAGAAAATTGAAGTTATTTTCAATGATGTGGTGAATTTCGTCGATCAAGAAGATAAGCGTACTGACTTTCTCGATAAAATTTTCTTACATCCAGTGCTCGGTTTGCTTAGCCTTGCGGTCATGATGTTTATTGTATTCCAAGCAGTATTTGCTTGGGCTGCTCCATTTATGGATGGCATCGAAACCTTCTTTGCATGGTTTGGTGAGAAGCTCGGAGAGTATATCTCGCAACCTTTACTGCATAGTTTAGTCGTGGACGGGATTATTGCAGGTGCAGGTAGTGTGGTTGTGTTCTTGCCACAGATTTTAATTTTATTCTTCTTTATTTTAGTTTTAGAAGAATCAGGTTATTTACCTCGTGCCGCATTCTTGCTTGATAAGTTGATGTTTAAAGCAGGTTTAAGTGGTCGCGCTTTTATTCCACTACTATCAAGTTTTGCTTGTGCGGTACCGGGGATCATGGCAACCCGTAGTATCAGCGATCCGCGTGATCGTTTTACCACGATTATGGTCGCGCCATTGATGACCTGTTCTGCGCGGTTACCCGTTTATGCACTGTTGATTGCTGCCTTTATTCCAAGTCAAACGGTCTGGGGCATTTTCAATCTACAGGGTCTGGTTTTATTCGGTCTATACATGTCAGGGATTGTGAGTGCACTCTGTGTGGCGATCGTGATGAAATTTTTGCAAAAAGATAAATCACAACATGCACTTTTGCTTGAATTACCAAGTTACCGTATTCCAGATCTGAAAAGTGTCGGGATTGGCTTGCTAGATCGCGGTAAAATCTTCTTAAAACGTGTCGGTGGCATTATCTTTGCCCTGTCGATTTTGCTCTGGTTCTTATGTACGTTCCCACAAGCACCAGAAGGGGCAACCTTACCTGATATTGATTACAGCTTTGCTGGGATGTTAGGGCACTTGCTACAACCGATTTTTGCACCTGTTGGTTTTAATTGGCAGATTGTGGTTGCGCTTATTCCTGCAATGGCAGCGCGTGAAGTTGTAGTTGCGGCTTTGGGTACGGTCTATGCTTTATCTGGTGCTGATGATGATGCGATCTCACAGGGTCTTTCTCATTTAATTAGTGCGGATGGTACAGGTTGGTCATTGGCAACAGGTTTATCATTGTTGGTATGGTTCATCTATGCACCGCATTGTTTGGCAACCTTAGCAACAGTACGCCGTGAGACAGGTTCATGGAAACATGTTGCTGTGATGACTGCGTATTTATTTGGTTTGGCGTATTTAATGTCTTTCTTAACTTACCAAATTGCATCAAGCATTTGGGGTTAAGAAATCCCACCTCGCCTCCCTTTAAAAAGGGAGGTAATTATTGGAGAGGCGCTTATGTTTGAGTACTTGATTGTTGCTGTATTGGTGCTGTGGAGTACTGTTGTGGTCTTTAAGAAGGTATTCCCTCAAACAGCGAGTTCAGCATTTCTGAGTCTGTCCGATCTTTGTCAACGTTTAGGTTGGCAACGCTTGGCAGTATGGTTAAAGCCGAAAATGGCTGTCGGTTGTGGTGGTGGCTGTGGCTGTTCTACGGATGAAGCGGAGAACAAAAAAGCGGAACCTATTCAAACGGTCAAATGGCGGTAAAACAAAATTGCCCATCTTAAGATGGGTAATTTTTTGGAACAAAAAAATGAATCAGACGGATATGAGCGAGAAGAGATCACTAAGCTTAAAACATAAATTGATTTTATCAGGCTTTATGCTGTTGATGACCTTGCTTTATCTCTCTGCTTTGTCAAAAAATCTGAATATGTATAAAGAAACTGTTTCATGGCTACTTTCATGTTCCATTTTGATTTATCTATGGTTAAGACCCGAATTGATAGAGCTTAAATCCAAGCACTATGTATTTAAATCTGTAGATTGGCTGGGATGTGTGTGCTTAATTTTATTGTTGATCAGCTGTGCTATGCCTGATTAAGCTTTTACGCACTGACACAAAAAAGATTGAATAAAACCAAAACTGAAAAAGCATTTAAAACAGTAAAGTGCTAACATTTTTGCCATTCTGTAATCTGCAAAAAATGGGGCAAAAATGTTAATACAACGTGGTGGATTAAAAGTTGTGGCTGGCTTGGGCATTTCGGGTGTATCAGCAGTCAACTTTCTACATGAACAAGGCTACCAAGTTGCAGTAACAGACTCTCGAGCGACTCCACCAGGTCATGATCAAATTCCTTCAGCTGTGCGTACCAGTTTTGGTCAATTAGATACAGAGCTACTGTTACAAGCAGAAGAAATTATTCTTAGTCCAGGACTTGCACCGCAATTACCAGAAATCCAGCAAGCGTTTGAAAAGGGCATCCCAGTTGTTGGTGATATCCAATTACTACGCCGTGCTACCGAAGTTCCCATTGTTGCGATTACAGGCTCAAATGCAAAAAGCACAGTCACGACTTTGATCGGCTTAATGGCACAAGATGCGGGCAAAAAAGTTGCTGTTGGTGGCAATCTTGGACGTCCCGCGTTGGATTTATTAAAAGATAAACCCGAGCTGCTGATTCTTGAACTCTCGAGCTTTCAGCTTGAAACCACGTCACATCTGAATGCAGAAGTTGCTGTGGTGTTAAACATGAGTGAAGATCATCTTGATCGTCATGGTGATATGTTGGGTTATCACAAAGCTAAACATCGTATTTTCCAAGGCGTGAAAAAAGTGGTGTATAACCGTGATGACAATCTTAGTCGCCCATTGGTACCAGATGTTACCCCGATGCAAAGCTTTGGCTTAAATGCTCCTGATTTGAATCAATATGGTGTGCTACGTGATGCAGATGGGACTATGTGGTTAGCACGTGGTCGTGAACGCCTACTTAAAACCTCTGAGATGTATATTCAAGGCATGCACAATGTTGCCAATGCTTTGGCGTGTTTAGCTTTGGGTGAGGCGATTGGTTTGCCAACTGCATCTATGCTAGAGACCTTAAAGCATTTTAAAGGCTTGGAACATCGTTGTGAATACGTCGAAATGATTGACGGTGTACGCTATTACAATGATTCTAAAGGCACCAATGTTGGCGCGACGCTGGCTGCAATTGATGGCTTGGGGGCTGCAATTGAAGTCAACAAAGGTAAGTTGGCTTTGATTCTCGGTGGTCAAGGCAAAGGTCAGGACTTTAAGCCATTACGTGATGCGATTCAGAAATATGTGAAAACGGTGATTTTGATTGGTGAGGATGCTGCCGTGATTGAGCAGGCAATTCAAGGTACGACGGCAATTCAACATGCACAGAGTTTGAAAGAAGCGGTGGAATTCGCACAGAAGCATACTCAGGCTGAAGATGTAGTACTACTTTCACCCGCTTGTGCTAGCTTCGATATGTTTAAAAGTTACAATGATCGTGGACATCAATTCGTAGCATGTGTAAATACCTTGAGCAAAAAGAAGAACTAGGAACAAAACTATGGCTGATTTAGCCCAAAATACGGTGCAGAAGATTTCGCAATTGCTGAATCGTTTACCCAAGCTACCCGCAGAAATGACGGCACGAAATATCCTGATTTTTTCTGTAATTTCGCTGCTATGTTTCGGCTCAATTATGGTGGCATCTGCATCTATGCCGTATGCTGAATATATTCATGAAAGCCCATTTTACTTCCTAATTCGCCATGGTATTTCGATTGTGGTTGCTGCGGTGGTGGCATTTTTAACCTATCGGGTTTCATTGAATCTCTGGTTTAAAAATGCATTTCCTCTATGGCTGATTACCATTGTTCTGCTCTTGGCAGTATTGGTGGTCGGTTCCGAAGTGAATGGTGCGCATCGCTGGATTAAGGTTGGTGGTTTCACTTTGCAGCCAACCGAAATTGCCAAGATTGTGATGGCAATTTTTACTGCTGACTATGTGGTGCGTCGTGCCAAAGAAGTTCGTACCCACTGGAAAGGCTTATTGCGTTTAAGTGGTGTGATGGCTTTAACGGTTGGTTTCATTGTTGCTGAGCCTGACTTGGGTGCAACTGTCGTTATCGTATTAATGATGGTTGGCGTGTTCTTCTTGGCAGGTGCGCCAGCGACCCAGTTCCTGATCATGCTGGGTGCGATTTTTGCGGGTGTTAGTGCGCTGATTATCTTCGAGCCATTCCGTTTCCAGCGTTTGATTTCGTTTACGAATCCTTGGGCAGATCCATTGGGTGTGGGTTATCAGCTCTCGAATGCCTTGATGGCTTTTGGCCGAGGTGAGTGGTTTGGTACGGGCTTGGGGCATAGTGTACAGAAGCTCTCTTACTTACCGGAAGCACATACGGACTTTATGTTGGCTGTTTTAGGTGAGGAATTTGGTTTCTTTGGCGTTTCAATCGTGATGATATTGTCATTTACCATGCTGGCTTGCTGTATTCGAATTGGTCATCGTGCTTTACAACACAACTATTTGCGTGCAGGTTATTTAGCCTATGGAATTAGCATTATTTTTCTGATGCAGATTCTGGTAAATGCAGGCATGAATATGGGCTTAATGCCAACCAAAGGTTTGACTTTACCGTTTATTAGCTATGGTGGTACATCGTTGATGATGTGTGCTGCGATGATTAGTTTGATTTTAAAGATTGATGCATCGACACAAGAGTTGAACCCACTAAAAGAAGAATCGAATTTCTAAATTGGTTTAGATTAAAAAGCCCTGACTATATTCAGGGCTTTTTTATGACTTATTGAAAAGTTCCCGTCAAATGCACGCCAAAAGGGATAGAGCTTACATCCCATTGTTGTACGGCTTGTTTCAGCATGATATGCGGTTGATCCAGTTCAACTTGGGGTTGCCCTAAGGCTAAAATGGCTTGCCGCAGTAGCTCTGGTGCTTTGTTGATATCCAATGCTTGAGCCAGATTTTGCTTGGAAAGTTTCTGCCCTTGATCGTTCATAGCAAGAGGAAGGTGCATATAGCTTAAACTTGGATACCCAAGTAAAGAACCTAACCATATTTGTCTTGCTGTATTGTCGAGTAAATCCGCACCGCGTACCACATGAGTGATACCTTGCAGATAATCATCTACCACCACAGCCAATTGATAACTGATAATGCCATCGCGACGTTTTAAGACAAAGTCACCGAGATCATGTTGTAAGTTAGAACATTGTCGGCCTTGTAAACGGTCTTCAAAACAAATCAATTGATCTGTGACTTTTAAACGGATGGCTTGATTGGCAAAATCCAGATTTAAATCGCGGCAGGTTCCAGCATAGATATGATTGGAACCCAACATTTTGCGGGTACATTGGCAGGCGTAAATCGATTGTGATTGCTTGAGTTGCTCAAGCACCTGTTCGTAGATATCGAAACGATTTTTTTGAAAAATAATATCTGCATCTGGTTCAAATTGAAAGGCATCAATGCAAGAGAGGATGTGAGTTTCACTGTGGGGATAGATACGAGGGATATCGGTATCTTCAATCCGAACTAGCCATTTGCCTTGATTGGTCTTAGCATCGCAATAACTCGCAACTGCGGTGAGCAGGGAGCCAAAATGCAATGGACCAGTTGGTGATGGCGCAAATCGTCCTATATAAGACATAAAGATTAAATGGTCGTGTGTTTTTAATCCTCCCCAGACCCCTCCTTTATAAAGGAGGGGAGTACTCGAATATTATAAGTTTCTAAATTCTCAGTACTCCTCCCTTTTTAAAGGGAGGTTGGGAGGGATTATTAACCGTTATTTTGCTTTTCTTTGATTTCAGCCAAAGTTTTGCAATCGATACAGAGTGTCGCCGTTGGACGAGCTTCTAAGCGACGTAAGCCAATCTCGATACCACACGTTTCGCAGAAACCGTAGTCTTCATTTTGAATGGCTTCAATCGATTGTTCGATTTTACGAATGAGTTTGCGTTCACGGTCACGTGTACGTAATTCAATCGCAAATTCTTCTTCTTGCGTCGCGCGGTCATTGACGTCAGGAAGTGCGCTAGATTCGTCTTGCATCGTATTTAAAGTACGATCAACTTCAGACATTAACTCAGCTTTCCATGCATTTAAAATTTGGCGGAAATGCTCAAGTTGTCCTTCAGACATGTATTCTTCATTTTTCTTCGGCTGATAAGGCGCAATTCCAAACAGACTAGCAGTTGTACCACCTTCTGAAGCCTTCGGTTTGGTTTTACGTACACGTTTCGCCGATTTCAGATCATCAATCACTTCTGTCGGTTCGTCCAAGACTTGATTTTGGTTGTCATTCGCCATATAGGGCATTCCTCATCTTACACGTACTATCTATACGCAAAAAATATGGTGATATGCAAGTGTTTTTATAGAAACTAGAGATGGTTTTTTCCATCAAGGGTCGACATCATATAGAGTTTTTGAGCAAGATGGTAGTCATTCCCGTCCAGATTTTGTCTGAAATTGACAATGTAATTTGTAATCAAAAGTTTAGTCATATCCTAAAACTTCAGAACTACTCATCCGTTGTGATGTGGGTAAACGATAGACCTGAGTTTCTAGTTCACCATTCGCTTTAAGACGGATATAGCGATAACCCGGATGTTCTTCATCGAGCGCAAATTTGTCACTTCTTGGTTTGAACTGGATACATGTTGAAGGAGTAGATAAAAATTCAACACCTTGCCATGTATTGATAGAATCTTGATGTACATGACCGCAGACAATCGCTTTGACATTGGAAAAAGGTTGAATCGTTTGCAACAGGTCTGATGTGTTTTTAAGTTTATGCTGGTCAATCCACGCCGATTGCATAGCAAAAGGATGGTGGTGACACGCAATAATCACATGACGATCATGTCGTTGAGTGAGTAATTGGGTGAGTTGCTGTAATTGTGCATCGGCAATTTTTCCATCAATGCGTTTTGGTTGCGCGCTATTTAGTAAAATGATGCACCATTGCCCCAACTCAATTACAGTTGGCTGGGTTGGATCCGTTTCATGAAATGGAAAATGCGCCACATCATCATGATTGCCTGGCGTATGGAAAAAAGGAATTCCCAAGCTTTGCATATGTTGTACATAGCGTTTATATGTCAAAGGTGTAGGCGATTGAGCCAAATCACCCGTGTGCACAATAAGGTCAATATGAGGATGTTGCTGGCGCATCAAGTCGATTACAGCATGAAAACTTTGTTCGGGTTGCATTCCGACAAATTCTAAATGTGGATACTCTAATAAATGTGTATCAGTAATCTGTATCATCACAAAATCTTGTTGCGATAATGATGAGACTTGGAAAGTCACCGTCTTTAGCCCCTTCAGATTTTTATCTTTGTTGTATATGTCGAGACAGCCACTGCAATGCCATGATTACAGGTGCGTTTCTCAACCGCCCGTTATTTAATAATGCTTCTAATGCGGAATAATTAAATAGATGAAGTTGGATATTTTCACCTTCATCTGGCATCCCAAAAATGCCCCCGTCCTTTGGCAAATCAACTTCTGCTACATATAAATGAAAAAATTCAGAACATGCGCCAGCAGAAGGGTAGAAGCTAAATAAATGTTTTAATGTTGTGATCTCACAGCCGGATTCCTCTAGGCTTTCACGGCGAATACAGTTTTCTGGAGATTCATCTCCATCGAGTACCCCCGCAATGACTTCGAGTTGCCATGGCGAAACTGGATCATTCAATGCACCTACACGGAATTGTTCAATCAGTGCAAAGCGTTGTTGTTGATCATTATATAGTAAAACGCCAGCGGCTTCTGGACGATGAACCAATTCACGTTGAATTAAAGGTGAAAAATCAGCTCGGTGAAATAACCGATGTTTTAAGCTCACTTTCTCAACTTGAATGAACCCTCGAAACAAGGGCTCTCGAGATTCTATCGTAACGTCGGTTGCTGAGTAGCTGGCGTGGTCAAGAATAGTCATCTTCCATCAGGATGAGATTGTACATATCTCATCCTAACCGAGAATGATTCGCAGGAAAATCTTTTTTTAGCTGATTTACACCTTGTGGTACAATTTTTGACCATGTTCCTGATAAGCGGTTTTCATTGCATTGAGACCTGCTTCAACTTCTGTTTCTGCATCATTTGACTGCTTGGCATTGTGTTGATTTTGCGCATAATCTCGCACATTCTGGGTGATTTTCATCGAACAAAATTTTGGCCCACACATTGAACAGAAGTGTGCCGACTTATGCGCATCTTTCGGAAGTGTCTCATCATGCATGCTACGTGCAGTATCAGGATCTAAGCTCAAATTAAACTGATCGTCCCAACGAAACTCAAAACGTGCTTTGGATAAGGCATTGTCACGAACTTGCGCACCTGGATGGCCTTTGGCTAAGTCTGCTGCATGTGCTGCAATCTTGTAGGTAATGATGCCGTCTTTAACATCTTTTTTGTTGGGTAAACCCAAATGCTCTTTCGGGGTGACATAGCAGAGCATGGCTGTGCCATACCAACCAATCATCGCAGCACCAATCGCAGAGGTAATATGGTCATAACCCGGTGCGATGTCTGTAGTGAGTGGGCCAAGAGTGTAGAAAGGTGCTTCTTTACAGACTTCGAGTTGAAGATCCATGTTTTCTTTAATCATATGCATTGGCACATGCCCTGGGCCTTCAATCATGACTTGTACATCATGTTCCCAAGCACGATGCGTCAATTCACCCAAGGTTTTTAGCTCACTAAACTGCGCTTCATCATTGGCATCTTGAATACAACCAGGACGTAAGCCATCACCCAAACTGAATGACACGTCATAGGCCTTCATGATTTCGCAGATTTCATCAAAATGTGTATATAAGAAGTTTTCTTCATGATGGGCTAAACACCATTGTGCCATGATTGAACCACCGCGAGAGACAATCCCAGTAAGGCGATTTGCCGTCATTGGTACGTAGCGCAGTAATACCCCAGCGTGGATGGTGAAATAATCTACGCCTTGTTCAGCCTGCTCAATCAGCGTGTCTTTAAAAATTTCCCATGTTAGGTCTTCAGCTACACCATCGACTTTTTCGAGTGCTTGATAGATCGGAACAGTTCCGATTGGAACAGGCGAGTTGCGGATAATCCATTCACGGGTTTCATGGATATTTTTACCCGTCGATAAATCCATGATGGTGTCTGCACCCCAACGGGTTGCCCAGGTCATCTTCGCGACTTCTTCATCAATCGATGAGCCGAGCGCAGAGTTGCCGATATTGGCATTAATCTTGACTAAGAAATTGCGACCAATAATCATGGGTTCGCATTCAGGATGGTTAATGTTGGCAGGAATAATGGCGCGACCTGCGGCAACTTCTTGACGTACAAACTCAGGGGTAATTTCTCTTAGGTTTTGTGCGCCAAAGTTTTGACCTGCATGTTGACGCATGTCAACATTTTCACGTTGGCGTTGATTTTCACGGATGGCAATATATTCCATTTCAGGCGTAATAATACCTTGCTGGGCATAATGCATTTGTGTGACATTTTTTCCGATTTGTGCGCGACGTGGGTTTTGAATATGGGCAAAACGGATTTCAGCAGTGCGGATGTCTTTTAAACGGGCTTGACCAAACTCTGAGCTTAAGCCATTCAAGACATCGGTATCTTGGCGTTCTTCAATCCATGCTTGACGAACTAAAGGTAAGCCTTTGTTTAAGTCGATTTGTACATTTGGATCGGTATATACACCAGAAGTGTCATACACCATAACAGGTGGATTATGCTCGCCACCTAGACCTGTTGGGGTTTCAGTTAAGCTAATCTCGCGGAAGGGTACTTGGATATCGGGGCGAGAACCTTCTACATAGACTTTTTTCGATGCAGGTAAAATACGGGTTAAATCTTTAGCGTCTTGCTCATGTTGAGCAGAAATATCAGCAGGGGAAAGATTCGTTAATTGGTTCATGGCATGATCCTTATGTATGGCATTAACGAATCAAGCACGAGCAAAAACGATGGCGGATTCATCTCTTGAATGAGATAAACTGAGGCGAAGTTTTTGTTGGGCTTGATTCCTACGCAGGTGTTAACCTGATCAGGTTCAACGGTACTTATCTTTAAATTGAGTAATTAAGATAATCTCAGCAGTTTGTTAACTGCGCTCCGTCAAGCTAGGCATTTAGCCTAACAGATTTTTTTATTTTTGTTGTATCAATTCACACCAATCAACAAGACTGAATCCGTGCTATTGTCATAAAAGTTTCATCATTTCTATGTTTTAATCACCAATCATTTTTCCATGTGTCTAGTGGAGGCATACTGTGAGCCCAAGCAATCCTGTGTTAAGTCATCATATTTCTTCACAATTTAATGAAGACTTGCAAGATGTGCATACCAAGTTTATGACTATGGGTGGATTAGTGGAGCAACAAGTTGCTAACTCAATTCATGCTTTATTAGACACAGATGCTAACTTAGCCATTGATGTGCAGTTTAAAGACAATGCCGTGAATCAATTCGAACGTGATATTGATGAAGGCTTAACTCTGATTCTCGCGCGTCGTCATCCAGCAGCAATCGATTTGCGTATGGTAATTGCGATGAGTAAAGCCAATACTGATTTAGAGCGTATTGGGGATGAAGCTGCAAAAATTGCACGTATCGCTCAAAACCTCTGTGAAGAAGGTGAGTCTCCTCGTGGTTATATGGAAACACGTCATATTGGTAATCAAGTACGTGTCATGATTCATGACGCATTGGATGCTTTTGCACGTTTAGATGTAGAGCAAGCCTTGAAGGTCGTGATGGCGGATGTGGATATTGACCGTGAATATCAGTCGGCAACACGTACTTTAATGACGTATATGATTGAAGATCCTCGTCATATCTCACGTGTGATTAATGTGATGTGGGTATTACGTTCATTAGAGCGCATCGGTGATCACGCGCGTAATATTTCAGAACAAGTCATTTATATGGCGAAAGGTACAGATGTACGTCATACCAGCATTGAAGAAATTGAACAGAAAGTACATCAAAAATAATAGCGTAAAAATAAAATAATATTGAGCCGCTCAAACTTGGGCGGCTTTTTAATTTTCAAGAGTTATAAATAAAAAAATCCCAGACTTCGGGGGAAAAGTCTGGGAGAGAAATATCATGCGTTACGTGAGATATCAACGTATCTCTTTGTCCTTCTGAATACAACTATAAGGGCGGTGCTGAATTATGTCATGTAGACAACTGTGTATACTCTGTAATCCTTTATTACTTATGTAAATATCACGTAAAAAGAGAGCTGAAAACAGCTCTCTTTTTAAGGCAAAGTTAGGCAATACTGCTTATTTTTCTTCAGTCCAGCCTTCAGCTTTTTCTACGCTTTCATCGTTATTGAAGAATTTTTCACGTTGTTCTTCAAGAAACTTTTTTGCATCAGGTTCAAATACATTCAAACGTTTTTCATTGATCAATGTCGTTTGATGTTTTAACCATTCCTGCCATGCCTGTTTTGAAACTGTTTCAAAGAGTTCTTGACCTTTCGGGCCAGGGAATGGAGCAAAGTCCAAACCTTCAAGCTCTTGTTTATATTTACGGCAGAGTACTTGTCTAGTCATTATGCTATCCAATAAAAGTCCCTCTTTGATAAAGAGGGATATAGGGAAATTAATATAACTGTTCTAGGCGAGTGTGGGCACGCGCAATCGCAGCTTCAACCTGTTTTGGAGACGTACCACCAATGTGATCACGTGCATTGACAGAGGCTTCTAGTGTCAATGCTTTATCAAATACATCTGCTGTGATTAGATCAGAAAATTGTTGTAGTTGTTCAAGTGTGAGCTCAGATAAATCTTTTTCTTCTGCTACACCTAAAGCTACGGCTTTACCTACAATTTCATGTGCATCACGGAACGCAACGCCTTTTTTCACAAGGTAGTCTGCGAGGTCGGTTGCGGTTGAGAAACCACGTAAAGCTGCTTCACGCATAATTTCGATATTTGGGACTAAAGCTGGAACCATATCAGCAAATGCCATCAATGAACCACGAACGGTATCAATCGCATCAAATAATGGTTCTTTGTCTTCTTGGTTGTCTTTGTTATATGCCAATGGTTGGCCTTTCATTAAGGTCAATAGGCTAATTAAGTCACCAAAAACACGACCTGATTTACCACGCACCAGTTCAGGTACATCTGGGTTTTTCTTCTGCGGCATAATTGAAGAGCCTGTGCAGAAGCGATCTGGAATATTCACGAACTTGAATTGTGCAGAAGTCCATAAAATAAGTTCTTCAGACATCCGCGATAAATGCATCATGATGAGGGATGCAGCTGCATTAAATTCAATAGCAAAGTCACGATCAGAAACAGCATCTAACGAATTTTCTGAAACAGCTTCAAAACCTAGCAATTCTGCGGTATACGCACGGTCAATCGGGTAAGTTGTTCCAGCTAAAGCTGCTGAGCCGAGTGGCATACGATTCACACGTTTACGACAGTCCTGTAGACGCTCTGTATCACGGACGAGCATTTCAAACCATGCTAACAAGTGATGACCAAAGGTCACGGGCTGAGCTGTTTGTAGGTGCGTGAAACCTGGCATAATTGTGTTGGTATTTTTACTTGCTAGACCGAGTAAGCCTTTTTGTAAGCGTAATAGTAAACCTAAGATGTCATCAATTTCATCACGCAAATATAAGCGGATGTCAGTTGCAACTTGATCGTTACGACTACGGCCTGTATGTAATTTTTTTCCGGTAATGCCGATACGTTGAGTCAAACGAGACTCAATGTTCATATGTACGTCTTCTAAATCAATACGCCATTCAAAGTTACCTGCTTCAATTTCAGCTTGAATGGTGCTCAAACCTTGAATGATGTCATCACGTTCAGCCTCAGTGAGTACACCTACTTTGGCGAGCATGGTTGCATGTGCAATTGAGCCTGCAATATCTTGTTTATAAAAACGTTGGTCAAATTGCACAGATGCGGTAAATTCTGCAACAAAAGCATCTGTTGCTTCAGAGAAGCGACCGCCCCACATTCCAGAGGTTTGATTTGGGCTGGCTGAAGAAGAGGATTGAGAAGATGTGGTCATGGCGGCTCAGCAAAATAAAAAAGAGTATAGCAAATCCAAACGCAGTTGCTGAAACTCGACGTAAGAAGTTATCGCAAACTCGTCAGGGGAATCTATCGGGCTCCTATTTTTTTACGAAAATTGGGCAATGGCAATACTTATTGGAATTAATTGTTGCAAGTAATGTCTTGGCGATGGTGTTGGCTTTGGCTGAAGCGCGCTCATGGCAAGCCTTAGAGGGCTTTCGTGTTCTGCAATATATGGTGTTTATTAATTGGGTGATTTTGTCTTTCGCAACACTAGTTGATTATTTTAAGGAATTTTTTGCTAAGTTTAGTCAGAAAGTTGCCTTGATAATGGGTTTTGTACTGCTACAACTGATTGTGCTTTTTACGACATGTGCGATCAATATGATTCAATTTTGGGCTGCACGGTCAGGCTCATTTTCAGAGGAGATTTTATTTCACGGAACCAGTCTGCATTTAGGCTATGGTGTTTTGTTAGGTGCTTTCTGCTTGCGTTACTTATATATGCGTGAGCAATGGATGAATCAGCAATATAGTGAACTGAATGCGCGGATTCAGGCCATGCAAGCGCGGATACATCCTCATTTCTTATTTAATAGTATGAATAGTGTGGTGAGCTTAATTGCGATTGACCCTGAAAAAGCTGAAAATATGTTGATTAATCTGTCGCGTTTATTTCGAGCGAGTTTTCAAGAACTGAAGCTAGTCAGCTTAGCTGAGGAAATTGACTTATGTCAGCAATATTTAAGTATAGAAAAGATGCGTTTAGGTGCGCGTTTGAATGTAGAATGGAAGATACAGGCGACACCAATTGAATTAAAACGAGTGACGATTCCGTTATTAACGTTGCAACCTTTGCTTGAGAATAGTATTTTTCATGGGGTGGAAAAAGTTTTGCAGCCTTCGACCGTTAGTGTATTGGTTGAAATATTGCAAAATCAAGTCAGTATAGTCATTACTAACCCTTATTCTCACGATACAATAAAATCGAGAAAGGGAAATGGTATTGCGATAGACAATGTGAAGCAGCGCCTGAAAGCTTATTATGGGCAAACGGTTAAGTTTCAGATTTATGGGGGAACGTCGTTATATACGACGGTGGTGAGCTACCACTATCGAGTAAAATAATAAGTCAAGTTAACCATAAAAAATATGGATGAAGTTAACGGTGACAAGGAGAAGAGGATGAGAGTTCTGATTGCTGATGATGAGCCTCTCGCAGTAGAGCGTTTGTCACGTTTAGTGACCCAAATGGGGCACGAAGTCATTGCGACGGCGCATCATGGTCAGGATGTGTTAAATCATATTGAAAACGACTCACCTGATGTCGTTTTACTAGATATTCAAATGCCAGGGATGAATGGTTTGGAATGTGCTGAACAACTTAGCCAGCTCCATCCTCGTCCTGCGATTATTTTTTGTACGGCATATGATCAACATGCATTGGAAGCATTTAAATTTCAAGCACAAGGATATTTACTTAAACCTGTTGCACAACAAGATTTACAGCAGGTGTTTAATCATTTAACCCATCTTACACAAGCACAAATGACTGGTTTAAAACAACAAGACGATATGTACGATACCAAAACACAACGCCATCAAATTGCTGCGAAAACTTATCGCGGAGTAGAACTGATTCCACTAGAGAATGTTTATTATTTTTTAGCAGATCAGAAATATGTCACCGTTCGCCATAAAAATGGCAGTGTGTTGATTGACGAAACCTTAAAAGACTTGGAGTTAGAATTTGCAGATCGTTTTATCCGGATCCATCGTAATGCCTTGGTCTCGTTAGACTATCTTGAAGGTTTAGAGTTGGTGGCTGCTGGTCAGTATCAGGTGCGTTTGCGTGAGTTGGAGGAGCGATTGTCAGTTAGCCGTCGTCATCTACCAAGTTTAAGAGAGTGCATGCATCAATTATAAAACCCAGCTTTTCAGCTGAATGATTGATCACTTTATGATTTTTTACTTGCAATTTCAGGTGATCAAGTTAAGTTTGGAACAATTGCTTTGATCAATACTTACCTTGAATTTATGAAAACCTTAAAAATTGCGACTCGACAAAGCCCTCTTGCTCTTTGGCAGGCGGAACATATTCGTTCTCGTTTAAATGTGCTTTATCCAGATTTAACGGTTGAATTGGTTAAGTTTGTCACCCAAGGCGATAAGATTTTAGATACACCGTTAGCAAAAATTGGTGGCAAAGGTTTATTCGTAAAAGAATTGGAAGCTGCATTACTGGATGGTCGTGCAGATTTGGCTGTACATTCAATGAAAGATGTACCGATGCATTTGCCTGAAGGCTTAAGCTTAGCTGTGATCTGTGAACGTGAAGATCCTTTGGATGCGTTTGTCTCAAACCAGTACTCGCATTTTGATGAGTTGCCACAAGGCGCAAAAGTAGGAACATCTAGCCTACGCCGTAAGTGTCAAATTTTACAGCTACGCCCTGATTTAGAGATTATCGATTTGCGCGGTAATGTCGGAACGCGGTTATCTAAGCTGGATGATGGCTTGTATGATGCGATTATCTTAGCCAGTGCTGGTTTAAAACGTTTAGGTCTGGCAGATCGGATTCGTCATTGCTTAACACCAGTTGTGAGTTTACCTGCGGTGGGTCAAGGTGCACTCGGTTTGGAATGTCGTACGGATGATGTTGCATTATTAGAGTTGATTCAGCCATTACAACACGAAGAAACTTCGATCTGTGTACGAGCAGAACGTGCTTTTAATGCCTATCTTGAAGGTGGTTGTCAGGTTCCAATTGCAGGTTATGCAACCTTAGCCAACGATCAATTACACATTGAAGGACGTGTTGGCAGTGTAGATGGCAACACCTTGTTGAAAGAGCAATTGGTTGGTGCAACAGTCGATGCTGAGCAACTTGGTGAACAGCTCGCTCAGCGATTGCTGGCGCAAGGTGCAGGTGAATTGCTCAAAGCGTTGTATTAATGCTGTTTATTAATACACGTCCTGATGACCGTGCTTCTGTTTTAACTCAAGCATTGAATGAGGTGGGTTATCAGGTTGAAGCATTACCTTTGCTTGAGTTAGTTGCAGAGCCTTTTTCTGAAGCTTTGCAACAACTTTACTTAGCCTTGGTTGAGACTCAAGTAATCGTGGTGGTTAGCCCGACTGCCGTTGACATTGGAATACGTTATTTGCAGCAAGCGGGATTGCAACTAGATCAGCTTAAACATATTCAATGGGTCGCTGTGGGACAAGCTACAGCAAAGGCTTTAGCTGAATTTAAAATAGTAAGTGTGGTACCTGAGGTGGAAACTTCAGAGGGCGTGTTAGAACTTCCAAGTTTAAAACAACAGAAAGACCTAACCAAAATAGCGTTCTGGCGTGGTTTGGGCGGCCGACAGTTTATGATGCAGCAATTGCAGCAACAGGGCGTCGAAATTCTAAATTTTGTACTCTATCATCGTCAGTGTCCAACGCAGAGTTTTATTGCATTTCCTGAAATTGTAAAAAAAATAGGTTTAAATCAGCCTGTTGCTGTGTTGATTAGTAGTGAGGCGAGCTGGAATCATTGGCAACAACTCTGCAGTCAGCATGCCTGTGCTGCTGATTGGATTTATTTAGTTTTGGGTGCACGTTTAGTTCAAGTTTTGGAACGTGCTCAGCGGCAGATGGGGCAAGGATTTAACATTATTCAGCTTGAAAATTTATCTGCATCAGAGATCATTCATCGTATGAGTGACTGGCAAGGACATGTATGAGAAAAATTGGTTATCTAATATTAGGATTGAGTTTATTGTGGTTGGCTAAACTCAGTTATGATGTTGCACAATATTCTCAGACTGTACCGCAGTTACAACAACAGTTAGACCAAACTGAGCAACGTTATGCTTTATTGAATGATCAATTTGTTGCTGTACAACGTCAGTTGCAAAATACCAGCCCTGTAGAACCTACGGATAGTGTTGCTATTCCGACGACGCTAACAGGCATTGCTCCCGTTATTTTGATTAAACAGCAAATGCAATTGGTACAATTTGCATTAGATCAACAGCAGTTTATCTACGCGCTAGATCAACTCAACCAAGTGCAGCAGCATGTTGTGCAATATGCTGTATCTCCTGCCTTACAACATAGTTTGGTTAAGTCGATTGAGCAGGATAAACAAATTATTCAGCAATATGTTTTGAGCCAGACACAGCAACAGCAGCAACTGGATAATTTGTTGCAGCAATTAGATCAGAAGATTCAACAAGAAATCCGAAATCCGAAAGTTAGCATGACAAACAATGAAGCAGCGTCGTGGTGGCAGTGGTTTAAATTAGAAAAAGTACAGCGCAACTCACCAGATTTGATGAACCGTAATATTACCTTGAAAGAAGCACAATTGCGTTTGTTACTCGCTTCTCAAGCCTTAAAACAAGGGCAACTGACAGAATATCGAAAATCGATTCTAGAGGTGATGCAACTAGTTGCTGAATTACCAGATCAAAATAGCCAGCAAATGAAATTGCGTTTAGAGAAAATCTTAAATTTACCCGCAGTACCAACACCGAAACTAACCACACTTGGTTTGTTGGGGTAAAGCTTTATGAAACGGTTACTGTTGATTTATGTGCTTGCAAGTCTGGTGTTATTTGCACTGTTTGCTGTATTGAGTTATGGCTATGGAAATGGCTATGTCTATATCTATTGGCGAGATTGGCAATTCCAAAGTGGTGTTTTAGGGCTAATCGGGCTATTTATTTTGGTCAGCTTATTGGCACAATTTGCTTGGTTATTCGGTAAACGGTCTTTTGCCCGCGAGCAGCGAAAAAAAGAAACGATTCTTCATTTTAAAGATCTGCATCCTTATGAGCAGCTTGGCATTGTTTGGTTGTTGGAAGCAGCCAAAGATCAGCAAGTTTTTATTGAGCGTGTTTATACTCAATCAGGATTGCTCAATCATATTATTGATGCACAATTTGATTATAAAAATGGTGATTATGAGACAGCTTTGCAGAGTCTAGAAAAATCTGCACCGATGGCATTTGAGCTGGCTGAATTGCAGCGTATAGATATTTATCTTGAGCAGCAGGAAACACAGAAAGCGCTCACCCATTTAGAGTTTCTTGCTCAACATCAGTTGTCTCCGTGGTTAACTGAGATTGAAACGGCGTATCAGCAGCGGATTACAGCACTTTGGGGCAAACTTGCGTTACAAGAACCTTGGTTATTCTTGCAAACGACTCAGTATGGTTTGTTGGATGCGGAACACCGTGATTTATGGTTACAACAGCTACTCATACGATTTGATCAGGCTTCTGTAGATGATCTTGCTGCATTGCAGCAACGTTATCTGGTTTTGCAGGATGAGATTCAAACGCGTCCATATAGCAGTAAAGTGCTTTGGTTGAAGTTACTGGCTCGAATGCCAGAAATGAGTTTGCAGCATGAGGATTTGGCACTGCATTTATTGCAGGATCAATTCGATCCCGAAGTATTTTATCTGTGGTTTCAGCAGCAATTACTCAAGCAGATTCCAGATTATGCTTATGTTGAACAGCGTATTATTCAACTGGAGCAGCGTTATACAAGTGTCCCAATGCTTAGCTTTGCAAAGTGGCATATTTATGTGTCAACGCAGCGTCAGCAAGACGCCGAGCAGTTATTAACTTTATACCCAGATAACATTTTAATGAGTTATTTAAGGATTAAAGCAACATTGGGTGATAATTCTGATTTAATCAGACAGTTAAATTTAATATTTGAAAATGATGTGAATTTTCTTAATTTTAAGATATGAGTGTAAGTATGAAAGAACTTTCTGTCTACCCGGTAATACATAAGCAAACGATAGCCTGGGGGGATATGGATGCTTTTGGACATGTAAATAATGTACAGTATTATCGTTATATTGAAAGCGCACGAATTGCTTATTTAATGGCATTGAATATCTTTGATCAGGATATATTGACCGTTGTTGCATCAAGCCAATGCAAATATTTAAGTCCAGTATTTTACCCTGATGTGCTGCATATTGGTGCGCGGATTGAAGAGTTAAGAAATAGTGCTTTTCGTATGCATTATGTCTTATGGAGTGAAGCGCAGAATCAAGTTGTCGCGACTGGTGAGGCAGTTATGGTCTGCGTTGATAAGCTAACGTCAAAGAAATTAAATATCCCAGATACGATTAGGCAAAAGATAGTTCAACTAGAGCAAAGTGTAGGGCACTCGTTAATATCTCATTAATTATTATAAAGACGATTATGTCTATTTTTGTTTAATTACATAGTAAATTTATATAATAAGGTTCAAACATATCATTTCTGAATGATTGGTGTGTTTGAACCATGATAAGCCCAATAAAATTAGAATTTTTTAGATAAAATTAAGAGTAAATTAATATAAGTCGTATTGTTGATGATCTTCTGCTTGCTTTTATAAAATATGTTTTTATATAACACAGGTGATTTTTTAGGGTTTATTGTAAATAAAATGCTATTTAGTGCTTGATATATGATTAAGTGGGTTATTCTCATATTGATTATTTAATCATTTATAAATTAATATTGAATCGAATTTGAAATTCATTTTATTTTTTGAGTGATATATTTCCCCTATTAAGTCGGAGTGGTTCTAATGAAACCAGATATTAGCG